>JBFIMP010000156.1:0-6465 GCA_041611635.1 Christiangramia sp. | reverse complement strand
ACCCTGGGAACCAAAAATAAATCCGGGTGTAATAAAAATATCCTTATCATAAAGCAGGTCATCAACAATATCTTCCGAGGTCTTATCCTTAGGAGTCTTAGCCCATACGAAAAGCCCCACCTGGTCGTCCCTAACCTCGCAATCCAGTTCAGAAATCAACTCCAGAACCTTCTTTTTTCTTCTGGTGTAAATCTTGTTCTGATCCTCGAACCAGGAACCCGATAACTTCAATGCTTCTACAGCACCGGCCTGGACGGGGTAGAACATCCCGCTATCCATATTGGACTTAACCTTTAGTACCGAATTGATATTCTTCTGGCTTCCGGCGAGCATTCCTACTCTCCATCCAGCCATATTAAAGCTTTTACTCAGGGAATTCAGCTCCATGATGTAGTCGCTCAATACATTCTTTTGCAGGATGCTTCTTGGATTATCATTCTGAATAAAGCTATAGGGATTATCATTAACCACCAGGATCTTATGAGCTTCGGCAAACTCTATAAGCTGATTAAAGAAATCTTCAGGTGCAACTGAACCGGTTGGCATATGCGGATAATTCACCCACATCAATTTTACTTTACTTAGATCTTGTTGCGCAAGTTCCTTTAGATCGGGCAGCCAGTCATTTTCTGCTTTTAGCTCATAATTTCTCTCTTTGGCTTCCAGCAATTTTGAAACAGAACTGTAGGTTGGGTAGCCAGGATTTGGTAAAAGAACCTCATCACCTGGATCAAGAAAAGTCATACTAATGTGCATGATACCTTCCTTGCTACCCATAAGCGGTAATATTTCAGATTCCGGATCCAGATTGCGATCATAGAACTTATTGTAGAAACCGGCGATAGCATTCCTTAACTCCGTAATTCCTTTATAAGGTTGATACTGGTGTGCGCCATTAGAGGAAAGAGCCTTATTCAAAGCTTCCAATACCTGAGGCGGCGGGGCAAGATCTGGACTCCCAATTCCAAGGTTAATAATAGGTTTTCCCTCCGCTCGCAGTTCAGCCACTTCCCGAAGTTTCTTCGAAAAGTAGTATTCCTGAACTGTATCAAGTCTTTTTGCGGTGATCATACTAGATTATTTTTATAGATACCTAGAACTTTTAATTCTTCGGTCATTAATTTTAGAACGTCTATAGCTTTTTCGAGATCTTCAAATCTTTCGAAGATCACATCTACGAAAAAAGAATATTTCCAGGGCTCATCAATTATTGGCAGCGACTGGATCTTGGTCATATCCAGGTGGCAGTCCCTTATGATGTTGAGCACAGACACCAGGCTACCTCTTTCACTTTTCAGGTCAAATTTTAGAGAGGCCTTATCCAGTTTTTCTCCATTAGGCTTTTGTCTTTCTGTACCTAAAACCAGGAAACGTGTTGCATTGCTTTTAATGGTATGAATCTCTTTTGCCAGAATCTCCAGTCCATACATTTCAGCAGCAGCAGGGCTGGCCACGGCAGCCACTTTCAATTTTCCCTCTTCTGATATTCTTCTGGCAGCTTCAGCAGTATCTGCGTCTTCTATCAATTTAATATGTGGATGTTTTTTAAAGAACTCCTTGCATTGAAGCAATGCCATTGGATGAGAAAACACTTTTTTAATATCCTCAACCTTTTGTCCTTTTACCGCCATCAAATTCATATTCACCGGGGTGTAATGTTCCCCGATCACGCTTAGATTGTACTCGTCCATTAGAGCATAATTTGGCAGGATCGAGCCAGCAATACTATTTTCAATAGCCATCACCGCTACATCGGTTTCTTTTGAAGCTAGTTTCTGGGCAAGTTCATGAAAAGACATATGCTCCATCACTTCAACATCTTTGTGATAATAATCCATCGCCACCAAATGATGGAAAGAACCTTTAATACCCTGAATCCCGACTTTTTTATTCATATAGCTACCAATAAAAAAGTCCCGATCTTAGATCGAGACTTTTATATAATTTGATGTTTTAATTAATCATATAGCATTCCCGATCCTATCTCTGGTATAGAAATAAAAATAATAGAATGCGTTCCAGTTAATTAAACTTGTCATTTCGAATATTTACAAAGGACTAAAGTAGCGCATTAATTTTATATTCAAAATCTTTTCTGATTAAAATTTTGAGTTTTTAAGTATTCGGAATATTGTCTTTGTTTTAATGCCGATAACAATTTATACTTACTGATTTTCGTTGAAACTTTGAAAAATTTTCAGCGGTATCCCTGATTATTTATTCCTAATTTTGATTTTGAAAGCTATGTCTATAACTGTAAATAACATATCGAAACATTTTGGTAGCCAGAAAGCGCTGAACAAGGTTAATTTCCAAATTAAAAAAGGAGAGATCGTTGGGTTTTTGGGGCCAAATGGTGCCGGAAAATCCACCTTAATGAAGATCCTCACCGGCTACCTCATTGCAGATGATGGTAAAGCTATCGTAAATGGGTTAGAACTACTAAAGGATAATACTGCCGAAATTCAAAAACGTATAGGATATTTACCTGAACACAATCCCTTGTATACTGAGATGTTTGTTCGGGAATATTTGAGGTTCAATGCTTCGGTCTATAAAATAGATAAAGCTCGCGTGGAAGAAGTAATCAAGCTCACTGGTCTAACTCCAGAAGCGAATAAAAAGATCGACCAGCTATCTAAAGGATATAGACAACGTGTGGGACTGGCTGCGGCATTGCTTCATGATCCCGAAGTACTCATCCTGGATGAGCCAACTACCGGGCTGGATCCAAATCAGCTAGTAGAGATAAGATCTCTTATAAAAAATATTGGTAAGGATGCTTCCAAAGAAAATTCTGGAAAAACTGTTTTTCTATCCACTCATATCATGCAGGAAGTGGAAGCGATCTGCGATCGGGTTATCATCATAAATAAGGGTGAGATCGTCGCCGACAAAAAGCTAAAAGATCTGCGTGATGATAAAGAACAGATTATCGCCGTTGAATTCGATTATCGTATAGAAGAAGTAGCCCTGCAGGAACTTCCTAATCTTATTTCAGCAAAGAATGTTGGTGGCTTTCATTATGAATTAATATTCGACACCAATAAAGATATGCGCCCGGCGGTTTTTGATTTCGCTCATGATAATGGACTGAAAACACTGCAGCTCAACCAAAAAACAAAGAACCTGGAAAGCCTTTTTGCAGAATTAACGGCTTCAGAATAACTAAAATCTAATATGAGAATGTCATCCTGAATTTATTTCAGTATCTCATTAAAAGAAGCTGAAACAAGTTCAGCTTGGCCTAACTATAAATTTTCAGGTAGCTCCAATATTATTCGAAAATTAGTCTACCCCTAAAATGCTCTTCCACACTCACCACCGGAGGACGATTTACAGAAATAATATCACCATAACTAAAAATATCACCTTTTAAACTCTGTTGCGGATTCACGATTAATTTATTGGTGCCACGGTGAAAAAGCTCGTAATGCTGCACGATAAGGTCCCTGGCTTCAAGCCTGCTATCACCCGCGGCGAAGAATCCGTCAAATCTTTCAACAGATCCTGTTAGAAAAAAATGCGAGTAATTATCGCTGGTAATACGCAGATCCTTTACATCGAGGTCCAGGATAAAATCTCCGTTAGTACGTATCTCGGGATCTAATTCCTGATTTGCAGAATACAGCCAAAGTTTGTCAAATTCCAAAGTTCCAATACTTTCCAAAGGAATGTTCCCGGCATGGCGCAAATAGGTCAAATCTGGTATTGTCACAAATATCTTAGTTATTCCGTAATCCCGTACCAAATTGCACCGGTTCTCATTCCTTAAAATAAGACGACCTTCTTCAACTTCTGCGAATACTTCATTCAGCAAATTCTCGCCACTTTCGATCACTACTTTTTGTTGCGGCCCCTGTGCAATAAAAAGCTTGATCTTGTCGTAAACCATTATTTCATTGAAATTGGAAAGCTGAATTTCCTTCTGTATAATGGTACCAGCCTTTTGGAAACAGTCCCCGGTATCTTCAGAATCACATCCTGAAAAGGCAACTATAATAATAAGGAAGAATAACTTTTTCATAATCTGTATCCAATTGAAAATTCAACAGCTTCTGCGTTTGCCCCATGTGATCGAACGGTAACCGATGCCCACCAGTCTTCAGTGATTTCTCGCTGCAAACCAACCCTGTTATATACCTGCTCCACATAATCTTCATATGGATAGTAGGCATAAAGACCTAAATGGGTTATTAGAGACATTTTATTAAAGGTAAGTTTATGTCCCAGAAATACCCCTACTCGCTTAGCATCCTCATCTCCCTTAGTTCCCTTTTGAGGAAAAGCCACTGCCTGGTAATTAATAAATTCCTCGAGTGACCTGGAAAAGAATAGCTCAGCTCCTCCCTGCAGAGTGCTTTTATGATTCAGCACTTTATCTGCATAGGCAGAGATCGTTAAAAAAGGAAGCCTGGGCGAACCCACTACTCCAGAAGTATTTAGGCCGCTACGCAATGCAAAATTATAATGGAATGGTTCTGTATATTTTTCTTCCACTCCTCGCGGAATATAATCGGGATGTTTCTCATGATCCAGCAGATAATTCAAGCCTACATTAAAAGTAAAGGTGTTCGTACTATGGTTTGGTGAGCCCGTATCGGCATTAGAATAATGAATAATGGTAACTCCGGCATTTAAACCAAGTCCGCCAATAATGTTCTCCTTATGTATATTTCCCATAAGGTAAGTCGAGCTTAGAAACCTGGTACCGTAAGCGTTGTTCAAAAAATTGGTATCGGGATCATATGGATTGGTGGTGTAGGCTATTCCCTGGCCTATTCTAAACATCATCAATCTCTTTAAAAAATAAAAACTGAAATGACCATATAAAGAGTAATTCTCACCAAGATTAGGGTTCTTCATATCCTGGTAAATAAAAGAATACCCAAAATCGGGATAATTATATCTTCTTTCCCACTTTTCCAGGCCATAGGTTTTCCTGTTGAGGCTCAACAAAAATCCATTAGGATGATCATTGATCAAATGAGCGATATCGGGATTATGCTCAATAATAAAACCATAAAAATAACTGGCATCTAAAGAAAAATACTTTTCAGGTTTTTCCTCCTGGGCCATGGATACAAAACTGCAAAGGATAAGCAGCAGGGCAATTCTTTTCATACGAAAGCAAATCTAACATATTTACGAAAAAAACAGCCCTTAAGTTCGATTCTTAAATATCTAAAAAACAGCGGTGGCAATTTTCTGAATATTGGTGCTTTTTCCCATAGAGTAATAATGCAATACCGGGACACCACCGGCAATAAGTTCCTTGCTTTGCTGTATGCACCATTCTATCCCCACCTGTCTTACCGCAGCGTTATCCTTACATTTTTCAACCTCCCTGATCAAACAATCTGGCATGTCTACATGAAATCTATGCGGAATAACACTTAATTGTTTTTTAGTGGCAATAGGTTTTAGACCAGGAATAATAGGAATATCAACCCCACTCTCCCTGCATTTTTCAACGAAATCGAAATACCTGTCATTCTCAAAAAACATCTGGGTGACCACATATTCTGCTCCGGCATCGATCTTTTCTTTTAACCGCTGAATGTCCTTATCTATACTTGGGGCTTCCATATGCTTCTCAGGATATCCCGCAACTCCCACGCAGAAATCGGTATTATGTCCTTTTTCGATCACCTCATCAAGATATTTCCCCGCATTAAGATCATAGATCTGGTCTACCAGGTCCTTGGCGAAGCAATTCCCGTTCTTCTCGGGTTTAAAATAGGTTTCACTTTTTACAGCGTCCCCGCGCAGAGCCATTACATTTTTTATCCCCAGGAAATCCAGGTCTATCAGGAAATTCTCGGTATCCTCTTTAGAGAATCCGCCACAAAGGATATGCGGCACTGCATCAACGCCATATTTGCTCTGGATAGCAGCACAGATGCCCACAGTTCCTGGACGTTTTCTCACGATCTTCTTTTCTAGGAGGCCGTTCTCTTTTTCAGAATATACATACTCCTCCCGGTGATAGGTCACATCGATAAACGGAGGATCAAATTCCATCAAAGGATCTATGCTCTCGTAGATAGAATTAATGTTTTGACCCTTCAATGGCGGGAGTATCTCAAATGAGAACAAGGTTTTATCCTTCGCTGCTTCTAAATGTTCGGTAATTTTCATTGAAACTTTTTTCTTTTTACTATTTGGGCGTTGCCCTTCGGGCCGGGCTTTTCGCTTTATCCTCCCGCCTAAAGCGGGAGGGATGCCGCTGCAATCCCTAACGCGGTTTATTAGTTTTCAGCTTAAAGCTTTAGGCTTATAGCTATTGACTAATCCGCGATATTCGGGTTCAACCATTTTTCAGCCTTTTTATGTTCTATTCCTTTTCTATCGGCAAAATCCCTTACCTGGTCTTCCTTGATTTTTCCCAGTCCAAAATATCTGGCTTCAGGATTCGCAAAATAATAGCCACTTACGCTGGCCGCCGGCCACATGGCGAGGCTT
>JBFIMP010000155.1:0-6474 GCA_041611635.1 Christiangramia sp. | reverse complement strand
GGTGATCCTGGATTTTCTTTCTTTCCCGTCCCCTGCTTCCTTAAGATCTGAAACAAGTCCAGGTTTAAGATGAAGCATCAGGCTGGTTTCCATTTCATCGGCATGATCTCCTTTTTCTTCGAAGAATTGAGATTTATCTACTACATCAAAAAAGTTGGTGGTGATAAGGAACATTTTTGGATATTTCAGTCCTAATTCACGCAATATTGGTTTGAAATTATTTCCTCCATGACCGTTCAATACAATAAGTTTGTAAATATTCTGACGATTTAAAACCTCGATCAAATCTGAAAGAATGGCCAGTTGCGTGCTCGGGTTCAAATTCATATCCATCGTGATATCTGCCTGACCGGTATTAACCCCAAAAGGAATATTAGGAAGCACCTTAAGTTTTGCGCCTTTGTTCCAGGCTAATTTTCCGGCTTCTGCAGCGATCGCTTCTATTTGATAATTATCTGTACCATATGGCAGATGGTAATTATGTGCTTCGGTAGCTCCCCAGGTGAGTACAGCTACCTCTGTTTCTTCCTGCTTTATGGATTTCCAGTTGCTTTCAGATAAGATATAGGGTCTCATGATTTTCTGATTTTGTAGCCTGAAACAGCGAAATAAAGAATGAATAAATAGCACGGGATCATTACCCAGTAAGCATCCTGTGGATTCCAATTCTCGGCCAAAGCTCCATAAACTAACGGAATTATCGCTCCACCGGCAATACCCATCACCAGTAAGGAGGAGGCTGCTTTGGTGAACCTACCCACATCTGCCAGGGCTAATGGCCAGATCGCCGGCCACATCAAGGCATTCGCAAGTCCTAGTAAAGCAATAAAGGCCAGGGAAAGGTAACCACTGGTAAAAATAGCCAACAGAGAAAAAACAACTCCCAGCACTGCAGAAACCCTCAACGCATTTTCCTGTTTTATGAATTTTGGAATGGTGACTATTCCTATAATATATCCTACGACCATAGAAACCATGGTCCCGGTGGCGAAATATTTTGCAGTGGTAAGCGCGATTCCCTGGGAAGCGCCATAACTAATGATACTATCTGCGGCGATCACCTCAACTCCTACGTATATGAATAAAGTGATCACACCCAGAATGACATGAGGGAAATCAAAAACACTCGTCTTCCCGGCATTTGTTGTTGAAAGGATTTCATCCTCTTCATCTGTATCAACCTCGGGCAGACTGGATTTATAAACCCAAAAGGCCAATAACAACAAAACCACGATAATCCCGATATAAGGCGGAATTACACGTAGGGCCATTTCATTTAACTCGTTGATCCTTTCGGCAGAAGTTAGATTTGAAATTTCAGATTGCAATTCATCTGCTTTTTCAAGCTGTAAAAAGAACCCGATTAGGATTGGCGCGATTGCACCGGCAAGTTTGTTACAAATCCCCATGATGCTAATACGTTTGGCGGCACTTTCAGCAGGACCAACAATAGTCACATAAGGATTTGAAGCTGTTTGCAGGATCGCGAGTCCGCTACCCATGATAAATAGACCAGTAAGGAACAAGATATAGGTCCTGGTAATCGCGGCTGGAATAAATAGCAAAGCTCCAAAAGCCATAATTACCAGCGCTACCGACATTCCTTTTTTAAACCCCAACCTGTTAAGGGTTTTGGTAGAAATGGGAGCCATCACCACATAGGCTATATAAAAGGCAAAGGTTACAAAAAAAGACTGGAATTTGGTAAGCTCACAGGCTATCTCCAGGTATGGGATAAGCAGAGAATTTAGCCAGGTAACAAATCCGAAAATGAAAAATAAGGCTCCAATGATGATAATGGACCGGGTGGTATTTTCGGTAATATTTGAAGATTTAACTCCTTCTTTTGCGACTGAATTTGCCATAATAGCGTGAAATGGGATTTAAGGTAGGTTTTATTTATTTTTTTCTAGTGCCTGTCTGCAATATATTCTCTTCTGAAATGATAAGAGCAGCAGCACCTAAAATAGCAATATTCTCTATATCTGATGTTTTTATAATCAATTGATCCAGGATTCTTTTAAAGGGAAATTCATTGAGAGAGTCTTGCAATGATTTCCCAAAATATTTAAAAGATTTACTAACTGAACCGCCAAGAAAAATGGCTTCAGGAGATAGGATGTAAAGCATCAGCTTTATTGCTTCTCCCAGGTGTTTTCCATATTCTTCAAAGATCTTCAATGCTTTTTCATCTCCTTTTTCAGCTAAACTGAAAACTTCACTTCCCTTAAGGCCGTATTCAGCTCTAAAAAATTTCCCGCTGCAATAATCTTCTATAGTCTTATCTAAATATGGGATACTCCCTAATTCTCCTGCTCCAGAGAGTCTTCCAGAATAAAGCTTTTCATTTGCGATGATCCCTGTTCCAAATCCAGTGCCCATAGTAATTCCCACGAAGTTCCTGAAATTTTTTCCCTCACCGAAAGTCTTCACCCCTAGAGCAAAAATATTTGCATCATTGGTGATCTTCACCGGGACTTTAAAATGATCCTCGAGATACTTCTTAAGGTGAACTTCTTTCCAGGAAGCAATATTTAAAAGATCATAAACAACCCCCTTTTCTTCATCGATAAGGCCCGGAACACCAATTCCTATTCCTTTGTAATCATGACCCCCCAAAGCCTCGATACCCTCTATTAGATTACTCATGATATCCTCTTTAGATGACCCCGAGAGCGTAGGAAATCTGCTTTCCTTCAAAAGCTTAGCCCCCTCCACGATCCCAACCTGTATTTTTGTAGCACCTATATCTATACCTAATATTTTCATATTCTTTCGTAAATTAATGGTAGGTAAAAATGATTGTGCCTTTTTAAAAATTACAAATCGGCAGTAACAAAGTATATATATTTTTTTATTTTAAACAAATACTTTTATAAAATTTTCATTAAAGTTGAAGGTTTTATAAGATTATTCTAGTAATTGAAATAGAAAATAGAGTAGGCTTAGAAATATTCTCTGAAGACATACAAATAAACTATATTTGCAGACTTAATTAGTTAGGAAATCAGGAGATGAAGAACATTCGGAACTTTTGCATCATTGCACATATTGATCACGGGAAAAGTACGCTGGCAGATCGATTACTGGACTTTACCGGTGCGGTAACCGAAAGGGAAAAGCAGGAACAACTTCTGGACAGTATGGATCTGGAACGTGAACGCGGGATCACCATTAAAAGTCACGCGATACAGATGGATTATGTCCATGAGGGTGAAGAATATGTTTTGAATCTAATCGACACTCCCGGTCACGTTGATTTTTCTTACGAGGTTTCAAGGTCGATCGCCGCTTGTGAGGGTGCACTACTTGTAGTAGATGCGGCTCAGAGCATTCAGGCCCAGACCATTTCTAACTTATACCTTGCTCTTGAAAATGACCTGGAAATTATTCCGGTTTTAAATAAAGTAGACCTTCCCAGCGCGAATCCTGAAGAAGTTACCGATGATATCGTAGACCTTTTAGGTTGTGATCCTTCTGAAGTAATTCCGGCTAGTGCCAAAACAGGTCTTGGAATTAAAGAGATCCTTGATGCAATTATCAATCGCATTCCTGCTCCTAGCGGGAAAGTTGATGCTCCATTAAGAGCACTTATATTTGATTCTGTTTACAATCCTTTTAGAGGAGTTGAGACCTATTTCAGGGTTATCAATGGTTCTATCAAAAAAGGAGAAAAGATCAAGTTTGTTGCTACAGATAAAACTTATGACGCAGATGAAGTGGGAACGCTTCGTTTAAAACAATTTCCGCGTAAAGAGATAAAAACAGGTGATGTGGGATATTTGATCACTGGTATTAAGGATGCCCGCGAAGTAAAAGTGGGAGATACCATTACCAGTGCTGTAAACCCAACTACCGAGGCTGTTGCAGGGTTCGAGGATGTAAAACCTATGGTTTTCGCCGGAATTTATCCTGTAGATACCGAAGATTACGAGGAATTGAGAGCCTCTATGGAGAAACTTCAGTTAAATGACGCCTCTTTGGTGTTCACTCCTGAAAGTTCTGCTGCTCTTGGTTTTGGTTTCCGTTGTGGATTCCTTGGAATGCTGCACCTGGAGATCATACAGGAAAGACTGGAGCGTGAGTTCGATATGACCGTGATAACCACGGTCCCTAACGTATCTTATTATGCTTATACCAATAAGAATCCTAACGATATCATTCTGGTAAATAATCCATCAGATCTTCCTGAACCTTCAACTTTGAACAGGGTAGAAGAGCCATTTATCAAGGCTACTATCATTACCAAATCAGATTATGTTGGGAATGTAATGTCGCTTTGTATTGAAAAAAGGGGAGAGATCACCAACCAGACCTATCTTACTACAGAGAGAGTAGAACTTACTTTTGACATGCCGCTGGCAGAGATCGTATTTGACTTTTATGACAGGCTTAAAACGGTTTCTCGTGGATATGCTTCATTTGATTACTCGCCTATTGGAATGAGAGAATCTAAACTGGTAAAAGTAGATGTTCTGCTTAATGCCAATAAAGTGGATGCACTTTCAGCCCTGTTACACGTAGATAACGCCTACGATATAGGAAAGAAAATGTGTGAAAAACTTAAAGAACTTATTCCAAGACAACAGTTTGATATTCCTATTCAGGCTGCGATAGGGGCAAAGATCATCGCCAGGGAAACAGTAAAAGCACTACGTAAAGATGTGACCGCAAAATGTTACGGTGGTGATATCTCACGTAAGAGAAAGCTACTTGAAAAACAGAAAAAAGGTAAGAAACGTATGCGCCAGGTGGGGAACGTAGAGATCCCACAGGAAGCATTTATGGCGGTTCTTAAGCTGAACGATTAATTCTTGTAGTTCGGAGATTTTAGTTCAGAGTTCGTAGATAGATTATTCTCTTAAAAGATATTTTTTAAGACCCGATATCATTTTTGATATCTCTGTCAAATTTGAACGCATTTGTGTTTGATCTTCAGCACTTATATATTTCTGTCTCTCCGCAATAGTGATACAAACTATACATTCCTTTAAAGAATTTGAAGCAATTATCAGGTATCTGTTAAATTCCTTCTTGGTGCCCCCGGAGCCTTCAGCAATATTCAACGAAATTGAAACTGCTGCTCTTCTAAATTGGGTGGTCAAACCATATATCTCTTCCCGTGGAAAGCCTTTAGTAATTTCGTATACTATATCGGTAAATAATATTGATTTATTATAAACCTCGAGTTTTTCAAAATTGAAATATTCCATACTATATATAAATTAAAGAAATCATCCTTGATTTCTTTTTAACCAATATACTTCTTAACCCATAAACTTTCAGTCAGTTAGGTTTCTATTTTAAGTCTCCCTATAGTTTTTTTAAATTTGTTTATCAAAAGAATCGGAAATTCTCCGAACTACGAACTAAAAACTAATTTCTAGCAATGGCCGGACATAGTAAATGGGCGAATATTAAGCACAGAAAAGGAGCACAGGACAAGAAAAGAGCTAAACAATTCACCAGGGCGATCAAAGAGATCACCGTTGCGGTTAAGGAAGGTGGAGGACCAGACCCCGAGGCAAATCCAGGTCTTAGAAATGCCATACAAAATGCCAAGGGTGTCAACATGCCCAAGGATACCATCGAACGCGCGATAAAAAAGGCGAGTGGGGCAGATGCAGATAATTATGAGACGGTAACCTTCGAGGGATATGGGCCTAATGGCATTGCCATTTTTGTGGAATGCACCACAGACAATACGAACCGTACGGTAGCTTCGGTTAGGTCTATATTTTCCAAGAACGGTGGTAGCCTTGGAACCAATGGATCACTGGAATTCCTGTTTGATAAAAAAGGTGTTTTCGTTATCGAAAAAGAGAAGATCGAAATGGACCTGGAAGAATTCGAACTCGAATTGATCGAGGGGGGTGCTACTAAATTTGAGAAGGAAGAGGATTACCTCACCGTGTATACAGATTTCACCGACTTTGGAAGCATGTCTTCAAAACTGGAGGAACTCAAAATAGAACCCAAGAATTCTGAAGTACAGCGTATTCCTTTAAACACTCTAGAATTACCGGTAGGGGATGCTGTTAAGATCCTGAATTTGGTTGAAAAATTTGAAGATGACGATGATGTACAAAACGTATATCACAACCTAGAAATTACCGATGATCTAATCGAAGAGATGGAAAAAGAGCAGGCCTAATCCTGCTCTATATTTTCTTCAATATTTTCTTTTTCTTCACTATCTCCTTGCTCTATTTGTTTACCTAAATAAACCATCAGATACCCTTCTTCAATTTCTACCTCGGTACTGTTGGATGGGATAATACTCAATTCTCCTTCGTTGTTCTTAACAAAAAGCGGGATAATATCGGGATCGGTCTTGCTGATCTCTATCAGCCCGTCGTAATGCTCCTTGGAATTAAGCTCTATTTCGTGAATGGAAGGGTATTTGCGCGCAAGATTCGTTAGTTTGATATAATCATCTGTCTGCGAAAACAAACCTTCCTTAGGATTGTTTTC
>JBFIMP010000154.1:0-6485 GCA_041611635.1 Christiangramia sp. | reverse complement strand
GTATGATCATTATTTAAATGTGGAGTACCGCCTTTATCCATCACGATAAAGAATTCGAAGGGAGAGGAAGCCTTACTAACATTTTGTTCGGCATATTTTGCTGCAGAGAATGCTCCGTAAGTATGTTTATGACCGGCATCGAATTCACTTGGGATCAAATAATTGCCAACATCACCACGACTACTTGCGGTAATTTGATTATCTGCATTCCCGCCCTGGATTACGAACCCCGGCGCGACGCGATGGAAAAAGGTACTGTTGAAATAGTTATTCTTTACCAGCATGATAAAATTAGCCCTGTGTAACGGAGTGTCCCGGTATAATTGCACGTCTATATTCCCGAAATTTGTGGTGATCCTTACCCTGGTTTCAGGATTTTTCTTTCCATACTCTGTTAGTGTAGGGATGAGTTCCTCCTGAGCGATAGGGAACATCGGGTTCTTTTCTATCCTGGTTTCTTTATCTTCAGCGGCCAGTTCTTTTTTTCGAAGTTCAAAGATACTATCCCGGGCTCGCTGGATAGAATCTTCTTTTTGCTGAGCTTTTAAAGCTTCAGGGGTTAAGGTCTTATCATTTTTTGAGGAAGTTTGCTTATCTTCACAACTTGCGAAAAGAAGAATTAAAAAAATTGCTACCAAAGAAAGCTGTCTGAACATGGAGTTTGAAATTTTTAAAAACAGGATTTCAAAGTTAAAAAAAATGCAGCTTCCGGGAGAGTCTGCACACAGGAAACTAGCCCCTTTAATCAGGATCAATGAACTTGAGCAAATAGATATGTCTAAAAGAAATCCTCAGGAGGCCGGGGTAATGGCTGTTTTTTATCCTGATATGGACAAGAAGACAAGACTGGTGTTAATTCTCAGGAAGACGTATAATGGAGTCCATTCTAACCAGGTTGGTTTCCCCGGAGGTAGAGTAGAGGAGTTTGATAAGAACCTTGAAGACACTGCCCTGAGAGAGACCGAAGAAGAAGTGGGCATTCCTCAAAACGATATTGAAGTGGTTAGGAAATTGACCCGTTTATATATTCCTCCATCCAATTTCTGGGTGCAGCCTTATTTGGGGTTAATGCAAAAGACTCCAAAAATGATCGCCCAGGAATCTGAAGTAGAAAAGATCCTCGAAGTGAAACTCAGTGATTTTCTGAATGATGAAAATTTGATCACCGAGAATTTAAGTACCTCCTATGCTAAAGAGATTGAAGTGCCGGCTTATAGCCTTAACGGCTATGTGGTCTGGGGTGCTACCGGGATGATGCTAAGTGAAATAAGAGAGTTGCTTTTGAAGATTTGAAGGCTCAAGTTAAGTTTGATGCATGATAGTATATTCAATTTTTGGGGAAAGCTCAATGTTATAGAAATGTTAAACTAATTATTATATTTGCCGCCGGTTCAAAATAAGCTGAACAAGGGACCAGGTAAAAATGATATCAGCAATGGGATTATTCAAGAAAAATCCATTCGGGCATTATTTAATTCTGAAAAAGTGGTTGATCCGCATTTTCGGAGTTCTTACGCATAGAAGGTACAGAGGTTTTAATGAACTGCAGATCGAGGGATCTGAGATCATAAAAAACCTGCCAGATGCGAACGTACTTTTTGTTTCAAACCATCAAACCTATTTCGCTGATGTTACCGCGATGTTTCATGTTTTTAATGCCAGTTTAAGCGGCAGGGTAGACAGCATTAAGAATATAGGCTATATCTGGCAACCAAAGCTCAATATCTATTATGTGGCTGCAAAGGAAACAATGCGAGCGGGATTACTGGCCAGGATCATGGCTTATGCCGGTGCAATTACCGTGGAGCGTACCTGGCGGTCGAAAGGGCAGGAGGTTAAAAGGGAAATAAATCCTAATGATACAGAGAATATTGGTCTTGCACTTGATGATGGGTGGGTGATCACATTTCCGCAGGGAACTACCAAGCCTTTCAAACCAATTAGAAAAGGTACTGCCCATATCATAAAAAACCATAAACCTATTGTTATTCCTATTGTAATTGATGGTTTTAGAAGATCTTTCGATAAAAAAGGACTTCGAATCAAGAAGCGAGGTATACTTCAAACTTTTCAGATCAAAGAGCCTCTGGAAATAGATTATGAGAATGAAAGCATAGAAGAGATCGTGAAGAAACTTGAATTCGCCATAGAGCAACACCCTTCCTTTTTAAAAGTTATTCCGTCTGAAGAGATTCAGGCTATGGAAGACCTTAACGAACAACGCCGCTGGGGATATTAGGGGAAATAGCATTAAGCTTTTGGCGATACGTTTTAAGTTTTTATAATCGACCCATATCCCTTTGTTTTTGCTGGTCTTCTACAGGCTCAGACCTGCAGTTAAATTCTGAGCAGAAAAATAGTTCACGGGATTATCACTGAACTTATTTCGAAAAATGTTGATCTGGGAACATTGTTCCAAACCAGGAAAAAATTTTTTCTAAACTCTCCACAGGCTAGCGACAGGCTCAGTCTGGCATAGGTATGCATAAGAAATACTAGTTTTTAAATTATTTCTAAACATAGCCCTTAAAAAGTTGAATCGTAAGCCTTGTATCTTGGACAGAAGTATGAGCTTCTCTAACTTCTAACTACTCCACTTCTAGCTTTTTCAATTCCTTGTAATTTTTATAAAGTCTTTTTAGTAAGATACCGTAGATGACCCTGTAAATTAGCCATACCGCACCCAGTAAGATCGCCAGGACCAGAAGTGTACCTCCTATGAATATTAACCATTGCATCGCATCAAACTCCATGTTTTTAGTTGAAGTAGCAGTGACGGCATGGTTTCTTAACATCAGGAAAATAGTTATTAAGAAAACGGTACCGGTGGAGATCAATATAAAAGCGATATAATGCTTTACGGTTCTACGAGTCTTTAAAATGTTCTTCATTAAATTCTTAGCACTATCGGTTGCACTAATATTGCGGTAGTTCTTATAGAACCTGTAAATGAAATAGAAAGTGATCAGGTAGCTCAATATATAAACCATGACCGTAAATTCTGTTAGCTCATATTTCTCCATCTGCTGCCAGTATTCTTCATCTGCCAGGAAAATATTCAATATTGCACCCAGCAAAAATTCCAGGATGCTTATGAGGAATATCCATTTCACGATCGAGGAAGATTTCTTCCAGATCATCTTGTAAATTTCATCGTACGAAAGATGGGGCAGGTTTGCTTCCTGCTTTTTCCAATCCTTTTTTAATAGATCCAGATCGTCCATAGGTAGTTAAGGATTTATAATATTCTTTAATTTGGTTTTAACTCTGTTCATTTTCACTCTGGCATTTACCTCAGTAATTCCAAGTGTATATGAGATCTCGGCGTAATTCTTATCTTCCAGGTATAAAAAAACAAGAGCCTTATCTATGTCATTAAGCTGCTTAATAGCATCATACATAATTTTTAAATGCCGTTCTGCTTCATCATCGTATTCCTCAGTCTTTATTTTAAAATGTACAGTGTCATAATCCTGGGTCTTTATACTTCTTTTTTTCTTTCGATATAGGGTGATCGCAGTGTTCAATGCTACCCTATACATCCAGGTGCTGAATTTCGAGTCACCACGAAACTTAGGATATGCTTTCCAAAGCTGAATAGTGATCTCCTGAAAAAGATCATTATGAGAATCCTGGTCATTGGTATAGATACGGCAGATTTTGTGTGCAATATTCTGGTGTTTCTCCAGATTTGTTACAAACTGATGTTCTAATTCTTTGTTCACGATGGTTTGGTTAGCAAGTAATAGGTAGTGAAAATAAAGGCTATGTTACAAAAAACTTTAATTTAAAGTTAATCCATTCTTCAATCCCCCTATAAATAGTAAATTTGGGTAAAACCAGCTGAATCTATGAACATTCCTAAAACCGACTTACCCAGAGTAGTTATAATTGGAGGTGGTTTCGCCGGCATGGCGCTCGCCAGAAAGATCCTGAAAGAGGATATGCAAATGGTCCTTCTGGACCGTCATAACTATCATACTTTTCAGCCGTTATTATATCAGGTTTCTACTTCAGGCCTTGAACCAGATTCTATAGCTTACCCCTTACGAAAAATCACCAGATCCAGTGATAAATGTTTTTTCAGGCTTGCTGAAGTTACTTCGATCTCTCCAGAGAATCATACCGTACATACTAATATTGGGGATCTTATTTATGATTACCTGGTGATCGCAACTGGCTCTAAAACCAATTTTTTTGGAAATGACAGTATAGAGGAGCATGGAATGTGGATGAAGACGGTGCCGCAGGCGTTGAATATTAGAAGTCTTATTCTTGAAAATTTAGAACAGGCCACCATCACAGAAGATCCTGAAAAACGAAAAGCTTTGCTCAATTTCGTGCTTGCCGGGGCAGGTCCTACCGGAGTGGAATTAAGTGGGGCAATTGCTGAATTACGAAACCATATTGTACCAAAAGATTATCCAGACATTAATCCCAATGAGATGCATATACATTTGCTGGAAGGTTTGGACAGGGTGCTTCCTCCTATGAGTGAGCATGCTTCCAGGAAAGCACATAAGATGCTCGAGGAGTTAGGGGTGAAGATCCATTTAAATACCATGGTAGAAAATTATGATGGACATCTGGTAGAAACAAATACAGATCTCGCCATTAAGACTGAAACATTTATCTGGTCTGCCGGAGTAACCGGTGCTCCTGTAAAGGGGTTGAATGCTTCTGCGATGGTTGAAAAAGCTAATAGATATGATGTAAATGCCTTTAACCAGGTAAATGGTTATGAGAATATTTTTGCGATAGGGGATATCGCGCTTATGAAAACTGAAGAATTCCCTAAAGGACATCCTATGGTAGCTCAACCGGCAATCCAGCAAGGTAGGCACCTGGCAAAGAATATCAAGCATCTAATAAGAGGAGAAGAGCTGGAACCTTTCGATTATTTCGATAAAGGAACCATGGCTACGGTTGGAAGAAACAGGGCGGTGGTAGATCTTCATAAATGGAAATTCTCAGGATTCTTCGCCTGGTTCGTATGGATGTTCGTACATCTATGGTTTCTGGTAGGTTTCCGTAACAGGACCGTAACCTTCTTTAACTGGATTTATAACTATATAAATTACGATAAAGCTGCACGGCTTATCATAAGGCCATTCAAGGGTCATGAAGAAAAAATGAGCATGGATAAGGAAAAAGTATAAAAGAAAAGCCCTGCTTGGATGCGGGGCTTTTTTATTACCTGTTCTTTTTGATCTCCTTGTTATAATCTGAAGCCAGACCTGTTTTTTGCTTTTCGGTCAGGACTTTTCCAGCCAGCTGGAATACTTCATGTTCTTCTTCATCCAGATGGTGAATCAACTGATGTTGCAGATCTTTGGCAATCTTTAGCCAGTTGGATGCGTCCATTTCTGTATCTTCCAGCTTTTCTACAAGCTCATCCATTTCATGATGCTCTGCCACGCTGTGACGGGCTTTCTCCTGGGTCATGTCTTTCTCCATTAATGGAACATAAAAATGACGTTCTTCAGCATCCTCATGGATCTTTAATTCATGTTTTAGATCTTCAAATATTTTCTTTCTCTCTTCAGTTTTTCCTTCGGTCTTTATCAACTTATCAATCAGGTCTCTCTGGATTTCGTGTTCCTGTCTTAAGGCTTCAAAAATGGTCATTATTTATTTTTTTGGATTTGAATTCAAGTTATTCATTATAATGTTAAAGATTATTTAATTTTCAGCTTGAAAAGCCAAAATTGAGATAAGAAAACAATTCAGCCTGGGAAATTGACAATTCAGGAAATCGATTTTTCTAAAATTTTGGTTTACCTACATATTTGCTTCATCTCAAAATGTAAATAGATGAAAGCTTTTCTTTTTCTGCTGCTAAGTTTTAATTTCTCTCTCTGCCTTTCCCAAACTAAAATATCAGGAATCGTAACAGATAGAAAAGCTAATCCGCTTCAAGGTGCAAACGTTTATTTAGAGAATACTTATGATGGAGCTACTACCGCCGAGAATGGAGAATTTGAATTTTTCACTTCAGCTACGGGAATGCAATCTATCATCGTGAGTTTTATTGCCTATGAAAGTTACACATTGCAAATCAAGGTAGAAGAAATGAATAATCTTGAAATCAGGCTTTTTGAGGATGTAAATTCATTGGATGCGGTAAGCCTGGTTGCGGGAAGTTTTTCCGCTGGTGAAAATTCCAGGGTATCTGTACTCAAACCTTTAGATGTGGTTACCACTGCCGGAGTAGCCGGTGATTTTATTGGAGCTCTCCAAACCTTACCGGGAGCACAAAGGGTAGGAGAAGACGGTAGATTGTTCGTGCGAGGTGGCACTGCCGAAGAAACCCAGATCTTTATTGATGGCCTTCGGGTATTCCAGCCTTATACTGCCAGTGCCGCCAATCTGCCTTCTCGTGGGCGATATTCTCCTTTCCTGTTCGATGGTATCACCTTTTCCACCGGAGCTTATTCTGCTGAATATGGGCAGGCGCTTTCCAGCGTATTGACTTTAAATACCAT
>JBFIMP010000153.1:0-6513 GCA_041611635.1 Christiangramia sp. | reverse complement strand
GTTGTCTGGACCAAAAGTCTTTGCATCTGCACTACCGAAAGTCGCCACAAGATCGTTCTGAACTTCAGTAGGATTCACATCATCAGCAAACCTTACCGTATATGTTCTACCTCCAACGAAATCAACTCCTTGATTAAGGCCCTGTACAAATAGAGAGCCAACACTAATTACGATAAATAATCCTGAAATTATATATGCAACTTTTCTCTTCTTAAGGAAGTCTATGTTCATGTTAGTGAACAGATTCTTGGTAAGAGAAGTAGAGAAATCAAGGGATTTTCCTTTTTTACCATATCCGTCAATGAACAGTCTGGTGATGAAAATAGCCGTAAATAAAGAAGTAGCGATACCAATTAGTAAGGTAGTCGCGAATCCTTTTATAGGACCTGTACCAAGTACAAATAAAATAAGACCGGTTAGACCTGTAGTGATATTCGCATCAAGAATTGAAGACAAGGCATTATTGAAACCATCCTTTATAGCATCACGTTGAATTTTACCTTTAGCAAGTTCTTCTTTGATCCTTTCAAAAATAAGTACGTTCGCATCTACAGACATACCAATAGTTAAAACGATACCGGCAATACCAGGCAGTGTTAATACTGCACCAAGACCTGCAAGTACCCCAAAGATGAAAAGGATATTTACCACAAGAGCAACATCTGCAAAAAGACCAGCTTTACCGTAGTAAAGAATCATCCAAACCAATACAAGGATAAGGGCAATACCAAATGAATTAATACCGCTGTCTATAGCTTCCTGTCCTAGAGATGGACCTACAACTTCACTCTGAATTATATCTGCAGAAGCAGGTAATTTACCTGCACGTAGAACGTTTGCTAAATCCTGACCTTCTGTAATTGTAAAGTCACCTGAGATCTCACTTCTACCTCCAGAAATTGGTCCGGTAGAAACCCCCGGTGCAGAATAAACGATATTATCAAGAACGATGGCGATCTGGCTCTGCTCATTTGAGGCTTTACCAGTCATATCTTCCCAGATTTTAGCTCCGGTACCATCCATTTGCATGCTTACCGCGATACGACCTAATTGATCGTAAGTTTGTTGAGCATCGGTAATAACACTACCACTTAAAGGTGGCTCCATGTTACGATTACCTTTTAAAGCATAAAGACCTGTTGTTTGAGTATCTTCATCTGCTACTCCCCATACGAACTTAGCATAACGCATATCGCTAGGAAGTAAAGATCTAATTTGAGGATTCTGAAGATAATCCATCACTTTAGCCGTATCCTGCACTTTAAAAGTTGCGATTACCGGTCCTCCCTGGAATCCTGGAGAAACGATTAGGTCAAATAACGGGTTATTTCCAGTTTCAACTTCAGTACTGTCTTCAGAGTCCGCAAGAAGTTCATCGATCTCATCATCTCCTGAAGTTGCAGTTGTATCTTTTACTTTAGCAGCATCTTCCTGAGTTCTTTTCATTTCAGCAAGCCTGTTGTTAGCCTGAACAAGGAAATTTCCTATTTCATTGTTTTTGTAAACATGCCAGAATTCTAACTGAGCTGTACTCTGTAAAAGATTTTTAACCCTGCTTATATCTTTTGCTCCAGGTAATTCAACAAGAATTCTTCCTGAATTTCCAAGACGCTGAATATTTGGCTGGGTTACACCAAATTTATCGATACGTTTTCTCAATACTTCAAAAGCTGAAGTAATAGATTCGTCGATCTTCTTTCTGATGATCGGCTCAACTTCGTCATTGCTCATGTTGAAGTTGATCTCGTCACTCAATGTTTTATTTGCAAAAATATCAGGAGATGCAAGTTTTGCATTCGGGATATTGTTGAAAGCCTCGAAGAATAGATCCACATAGTTTTCCTGGCTATCGGTCTGTGCCTCATCTGCCTCGGCAATCGCTTTTCTAAAAGCAGGATCTTTTGAATCGTTCGCCAATCCGCTCAAGATATCTCTTACGGAAATTTGAAGGATCACGTTAATTCCTCCTTTTAGGTCAAGCCCCTTGTTAAGCTCTTTGTCTTTCGCGGCATTGTAAGTAATTCCCGCAATCACTTCTTCATTACCTATAGAATCCAGGTAACGGGCCTCGGCCTGGTCACGTAGTTCAGAGTAATTCTCTACATCTTCACCAACTTCCTGAATGGCAAACTCCTCAGCATTAGTTTCAACATTATTTGTTATAAACGTAAATGAAAGCTGATAAAGACATACCAGCCCAAACAAAATTGCAAAAACTTTAATCAGTCCTTTATTCTGCATTATTCCTCAAATTATTGATTATTAGGTCTATTTTAAAAACGGACAAATATAGGACTTCAATTATCAAATCCCAATATTTTTTTTTGGATAATTTTAACTTTTAAATCCAACAAAAAAGCCACAAATACTGTGGCTTTTCATGTTATTTCTAATGGTTTTTGCTAAAAAATTACACGTCAAGTAAACCGTTGGTTTTTTTCACACCTTCAGCACTCTCTTTCATTTTTGCTTTTTCAGCATCATCCAATTGTAATTCCACAATTTTCTCCAAACCATCTTTTCCTAAAATGGCCGGCACTCCAATACAAAGGTCTTTAAGACCATATTCTCCATCCAGCAAGGCTGAACATGGGAACATTTTCTTCTGGTCACAAGCAATCGCCTGTACCAGGCCAGACACGGCAGCTCCAGGAGCATACCAGGCACTGGTTCCTAAAAGCTTGGTAAGCGTAGCTCCACCAACTTTAGTATCTTCAGAAACCTGATTCAATCTATCTTCTGAAAGAAAAGCAGTAACAGGAACAGAGTTTCTTGTAGCAAGCCTTGTTAATGGCACCATTCCGGTGTCACTATGACCTCCAATCACCATTCCATCTACGTCTGACGGAGGACACTCTAGTGCCTCGCTAAGTCTGTATTTGAAACGGGCGCTATCTAAAGCTCCACCCATACCTATGATCTTGTTCTTAGGAAGACCGGTAGTTTTATGAACCAAATAAGTCATTGTATCCATTGGATTACTAACTACGATAAGGGTTACATTTGGAGAATGTTTAATAAGATTTGCAGAAACCTCTTTTACTATCCCCGCGTTGATCCCGATAAGCTCTTCCCTGGTCATTCCAGGCTTACGTGGAATTCCGCTGGTGATTACTGCGATATCACTATCAGCAGTTTTAGAATAATCGTTAGTACTTCCGGTTATCTTTGTATCGAAGCCATTTAGAGTTGCGGTTTGCATAAGGTCCATTGCTTTACCTTCAGCATAACCTTCTTTTATATCCAGCAACACAACTTCTGAAGCAAAATTTTTGATGGCGACATATTCGGCACAGCTGGCACCAACGGCACCTGCTCCTACTATAGTAACTTTCATGTTAAAATATTATTTAATTTCTATTAATATTGACTGCGAAATTACGAATAATGAGGCAGTAATAATAATAAGGAATGGTTAAATCAAAGGGTCTTTATAATATAAAGTGAAGTCCAAGATTCAAATTCACGAATTTCCCGGCAGTCGCCATGGTAGAAATTTTGAATCTTTCGAAATAAAGATTAAACCCTAAATCTGCTTTAAACTGGGCCTCCTTATCATTAAGAGTAGCAATTTCTGAGTTAACCAGTCCTAAGGCAATTCCATCGCCTCCAAATTCATACTCAAAATCTGATTGAGCAACGCCAAAAGCGCCAAAAACCTCAAAATTCTCATACTTTTTTGACGCCAAAATTTCTGCTAACCAAACTCCGGCACTCACATCAATTAGATCCAGGTTTACTAAATTCGGAACACTAATTTGCTCAAATTCATACTTTACATCAAATATATCATATGCGACAATGGCAGCTAATTGAAAATCATCTTCTTTATTGAACCTGAAATGCTGACTAATATTATATTTTAAGCCAGCTCCATAAGTACTGAATTTTGATCCATCTATCTCCAATTCAGGCAAAGCTCGCACCCCGATTTGAAAACCATAAGGCAACCCCACCGATACCTGCGCAAATGGATAAAATAACGCACCTTTGTCTATACCTTCAATAGCCTGAAAGCTAAACTCCTCTCCCATAAAAGAACCATTGAACATTACATTTGAATCCTTTCCAAAAGCGGTAGGAACTAAAGCACCCCGATCTCCATCATTTATGGTAAGGTTCTGGAAGTCATTATCATTAACTGTGAACTCCCTTTTACTGGAAGGCACGAATAGTGCGTTGCCATGCAGGGAAACATCTACTTTCCATGGGTCGAGTGCCCTGGCAGAAGTAAACCAGCTTGCCGTAGCCTGATAGGCAGCACTTTCTGAAGCCGGACTGGCAAAACCATCAGCTAGAAATAGAAGGTCCTGTATGATTTCCTGCCCCTCTTCAGGAACGATTTGAGAAAAAGTATTTTGAATGAAAAATAGAGTTGAAAGTAGAATTAATTTTCTGAAGCTTTTCACGGTGACTAAGGTTTAGGTGGGATAAAAATAGTAAAATTTAGTATTCGAAATTATCTGTAAGTAAAAAACCCACACTTAAGAATTTAAGTGTGGGTCTTTTAATAAATATTCTAGTGAAGGTTACGCATCGATATTGGCATACTTTGCGTTCTTTTCGATGAACTCCCTTCTTGGCGGAACCTCATCTCCCATTAACATAGAGAAGATCCTATCTGCTTCCCCACCATTATCAATATTAACCTTTCTTAGTATTCTGAATTCAGGATCCATGGTCGTATCCCAAAGCTGCTCTGCGTTCATCTCCCCAAGACCCTTATAACGCTGGATCTGAACTCCCCCGCTATATTCGGCCGCGATCTCATCACGCTCTTTCTCGTTCCACGCATAACGCTTCTTCTGCCCTTTTTTCACAAGGTAAAGCGGCGGCGTAGCGATATAGATATGACCATTCTCGATCAACTCCCTCATATACCTAAAGAAGAAAGTAAGGATCAAAGTTTCAATATGGCTACCATCAACATCGGCATCACACATGATCACGATCTTATGATATCTTAGCTTGGAAAGGTTTAGCGCTTTGCTATCATCCTCGGTACCTATAGTAACCCCAAGGGCGGTATAGATATTTTTGATCTCCTCGTTATCAAAAACCCTGTGAGACATGGCTTTTTCAACGTTCAGAATCTTACCTCTAAGCGGAAGTATCGCCTGGAACTTACGATCTCTACCCTGCTTGGCAGTACCACCCGCCGAGTCTCCCTCGACAAGGAATACTTCACATTGTGCAGGATCCTGCTCAGAGCAGTCAGATAATTTCCCAGGTAAACCACCAACACTCATGGCAGTTTTACGCTGAACCATTTCACGGGCTTTTTTCGCGGCATTCCTGGCCTGCGCAGCAAGTATTACTTTCTGAACGATTGTCTTGGCATCATTCGGATTTTCTTCTAAATAATTCTCAAGCATTTCTGAAACAGCCTGAGAAACAGCTGAAGTCACCTCACGGTTACCCAGCTTGGTCTTGGTCTGCCCCTCGAACTGAGGTTCGGCTACCTTAACCGAAATTATCGCAGTAAGTCCTTCCCGGAAGTCATCACCGGTAATTTCAAATTTTACTTTATCCAGTAGACCAGACGCATCAGCATATTTCTTTAGAGTGGTCGTTAACCCTCTTCTAAATCCTGACAAGTGAGTTCCACCCTCGTGAGTATTAATGTTATTCACATATGAGTGAAGGTTCTCATTGAAGGAAGTATTATATACCATCGCTACCTCAACAGGAATATCATTCTTCTCACCTTCCATAGAGATCACATCTCCAATGATAGGCTCACGGTTACCGTCTAAAAATTTTATAAACTCCTTTAAACCTTCTTCAGAATGGAAGTCATCATGAACAAATTCACCATTGTCCTCCTTATTTCTTTTATCGGTAAGACTAATACGAATCCCCTTGTTCAGATATGCAAGTTCACGCATACGACTGGCAAGAGTATCATAATTGTATTCCAGGGTCTGAGTAAAAATCGTTGGATCTGGCTTAAAGGTTACCAAAGTACCGCTAAGCTCCGTTTCACCCACAGGCTTCACAGGATACATAGGCTTCCCTAGTTCGTATTCCTGCTCCCATATTTGATTATCTCTGTAAACCGTAGCCTTTAAATGAGTAGAAAGTGCATTCACACAACTTACACCTACCCCGTGCAGACCACCAGAAACCTTGTAGGAGTCTTTATCGAATTTACCTCCGGCACCAATCTTGGTCATTACAACCTGAAGCGCAGAAACTCCTTCTTTTTTATGCATATCAATAGGAATTCCCCTACCGTTATCTTCCACGGTAATAGAATTATCCTCATTGATGATCACTTTAATATTATCACAGTGTCCCGCAAGCGCCTCATCGATCGAGTTATCAACAACTTCGTATACCAAATGATGCAGTCCTCTAACGCCTGTATCTCCAATATACATTGAAGGTCGCATACGAACATGCTCCATGCCTTCCAGTGCCTGAATACTGTCGGCTGAATAATTATGTTTCTTAGCTTCTTCGCTCATATATATGCTAATTAATTTCGTCTATTTTGGATAACGAACAAAT
>JBFIMP010000152.1:0-6557 GCA_041611635.1 Christiangramia sp. | reverse complement strand
TATAGATGTACTTAAAATGAACCTGGAAGAATCTATGTGCTGCTGGTTTAAAAATGAGTACGACATAGATGAAATGGGTCATTATGATGAAGAAAACACCGATCATCTCGATGATTTCGCAGAATATGTTCTGAATAAAGGCGTAAAGGTTCTATATGTGACCCTGGATTCCAGAGGTTGTGTCGCCTACACTCATGAAAATGGGAAAATAAATACTGAATTCATTCCGTCTGTTCCGGTAGATGAAGTTATTGATACTACCGGATGTGGAGATTCCTTTGCCGGCGGATTGGCTTATGGCTTCGCTTATCATAACGACCCGATCATTGCGGCTCAATTCGCCAATACGCTTGGCGCAATGAGAACACAAGGCAAAACCTATGAAGTTTTTAAGGATCTTAAGGAGACAGAAAAAATTATCAGGAAAAACTATTCCTTATCCAAATGATCTAGCTGTTGTCATTAAGTAATTTGGTGATCTCATCCAGCTTTGGAGTAAGAATCACTTCTATTCTTCTGTTCTTGGCTTTTCCAGCTTCTGTGGTATTTGGAGCAACCGGCGCATATTCACCCTTCCCAGCAGCGGTTAGATTCTGAGGATCTATATTAGCATTCTCCCTTAATATTTGAACAATCGAAGTAGCTCGCTTGGTAGAAAGATCCCAGTTATCTTTCAACTGACCACTGCCCCCATAGGGTACATTATCTGTATGACCTTCAATAAGCACGGCTATATCGGGATTTTGAGCCAGTACAGTACCTAATTGCTGAACCGCTTTTCTACCTTCAGAATTTACAGACCAGCTCCCAGATTCAAAAAGCAATTTGTTTTCCATGGAAACATATACTTTTCCATTCTTTTGCTCTACGCTCAATCCCTTACCTTCAAAATTTGTAAGCGCGTTGGAAACAGCATTTTTAAGTGCATTCATCTTCGCATCTTTTGCGGCGATCACACTCTCCAGCTCATCTATCCTTTGAGATCTTAAGGCAAGATCCTTCTCTAGTTTTTCCAGCCTGTTCTTTTCCTGAATCAGGGCCGCTTCTTTTTCATCCAATTGGGCCAGAAGCTCTCTGTTCTGTCTTGAATTCTCAGCGATGGCTGCAGAAGAATTCTTTTCTAAAGCATCAAAAGAACTTTCAAGGCTGTTGTAATTCTTCTGTAAAGCCTCCAGTTTCTGCATTAACTGGTTGCGCTCTGTGGTCAAAGTTCCATAATCGGTTTTTAAAGCTGATAATTCAGAACTAAGGCCCTTATTAGAACTTCTAAATTTTTCAAGATCTTCGTTAATGCTTCGGTTCTCGCGCAACAGGTTAGCATTCCTGCTTTCCAGCTCTCCATATTTTTTCGAAGACACGCATGAGGTTACAAAGATCAATATTGCTAATAAACCTAAAACTTTAATTTTCATAAGAAAGTATTATTCAATTTCTACTAGAACGGGACAATGGTCACTATGGTATGCTTCCGGTAAAATAACTGCCCTTTTCATTCTGTCTTTTAATGGTTCGGCGACAAGATTATAATCTATTCTCCAGCCTTTGTTGTTATTACGGGCATTGGCTCGATAGCTCCACCAGGAATAATTATCTGGTTCATCATTGAAATGACGAAAGGAATCCACGAAACCACTTTTCATGAACCCGTCTATCCAGGCTCTTTCCTCCGGAAGAAAACCAGAGGTATTCTTTAATCTTACAGGATCATGGATATCTATAGCTTCATGGCAGATATTATAATCCCCGCAAATAACAAGGTTCGGAATATCCTCTTTCAGCTCATCTATATATTCCTGAAAATCGTCCATGAATTTGAACTTGTGCTCCAGTCTTTCAATATTGGTACCTGAAGGCAGGTATAGGCTCATCACTGAAAAATCTTCGAAATCTGCACGAATATTTCTGCCTTCAAAATCCATGTATTCAACCCCGGTACCATAGGCGATGTTCTTAGGTTCGGTCTTACTTAGAATAGCAACACCACTATAACCTTTCTTTGTAGCAGGATACCAGTAATGGTAAGGATAGCCAGCATTTTCGAAATCTGTAAGATCCAGCTGCTCGGGATGAGCTTTTATTTCCTGAAGACAAACAACATCTGGGTCTGCCTGCTGTACCCAGTCTAAAAAACCTTTGCGTATAGCTGCTCGAATACCGTTTACATTATAGGATATAATGGTCATGAAAGTTCAATTTTCCTCAAAAATAAGGCTATCTGAACTAAATCCAAGGACAGTTCAAAAATTGTAGATAAATAGATCTATTTTACAATAAACCGCTTGACCTTTCCAAAATCGCGTGTTCCAACTCTTACCAGGTAAACACCTGGCGCAGCATAAGACATATCCAGATCGTATATATAGGCATTGCCTTCGTTAACAACTTGGTTTTCGATCAACTTCTGGCCCAGGGTATTATGAACATATATCCTTAATGGTTCTTCAAAACTGCTTTCCATTACAACTCTGTACTGACTGTTCCCAGAAGAGATTACTACAAGCTCAGCTTCATTCAGCACAAAATCCTTAACATTTAAGGTACTGTCTATGATATTTACAGAATAATCGTGAGTGGTACCATAGGTCATAAGAGAACAGGGATCATTGAGATCTCCGGAAAAGCTGGTGTCTCCGGCTCTTATTCTTAGTAAATGCTCACCAAGTTCAGCATCTGCCGGAATACTGAAGTCATAAGAAAAGGCAGGTCCTGCTTCGGGAATAGTTTCAGAAGTAATAAGTCTCTCATCGTCCTCAAAAACCGCATTGTCATTAAAATCTATCCATAAAGAGAATTTCTCTACATCATCTTCAGCGAAATTGGTCTTTACGGTTACCGTAAAAGTTCCATCGGCCCTGTCCAGATCTGTAGATCCTCCACTAAAATCTATATATCCGGTGGTACATGGTATTCTTTCGTTTAGAAAATCACCCAGCTCAAAATAGAATATTCCATCTCCCGCAGAACAATCAGATCCATCGGGAATACAATCCAGATTAAGCACAGTTTCTATTTCTGGATCATTAGTCGCATCGAAATCATCTGCAAGGTTTGTTCGTGCCTTTATGATATATCTTCCAGAAGCAGATAGATTAGCGGTTTTATCGAAAGTATAAAAAGCCTCTTCCCCAACCCCGATCACATTATTATAAGTCTCTTTAATTACAGGATTATTCCCAACCTGGTAACTCACGGGGATATCCTGCTGAGGCTCTCCTCCAAAATTCTCGATGGTAACGGTCACTCTTTCTGTAGAACTTAGCCCTTCTGAAGTAAAAGGCGAATCTATTGAAGTGATCCCGACATCCCGTGGAGGTAGGTTCTTCACCTGGGTATCCAAAGCGTCGTTATTTGGATTCGCATCATTTTCCAGATTTGTGGAAATGGTAACAGTATAGACCTCACCAACTTCCGAAAGATCTGCAGTAGTTTCGAAGGTATAGGTGGCAGAAGATTCAGGCGCTATAATTTCGTTGAAGGTTTCGGTTATTGTAGGCCCACCGTTAATACTATAACTTACTTGAAATCCAGATTGCGGATTCAAGCCGAAATTCCTCACTTCGATACTAATTTGTTCAGAAGCGGTTAAGGTTGCGTTCTGCGGACCCGCTAAGGCAACTGCTCCAAGATCGTTACCCTCTGTAGCTGAAAAGCTGAAAACACCTACTTTATTCAACCTGTCTGATCCTTCAAAATATTCGGCATTATGCCAGAAGGTGATACCATCTATTGGATCTACACTCAAGTGAGCATAATCTCCATATCTTCCTTCAGGTCTTGGCTGAGGACTCTGGCCCTCCACTATAGATTGCTCCTCTATGCTCATTACCCCTAAAGGATCATTGGCATATCTCCCGGTATATCTTATAGATGGAAAAACAGGATTACGGGAATCATCGTTCACTACAGTTAAACCAAGCCCAATATTCCCTCTTACATCTATCCCTATACTTCCGCTGAATCTATCACTGTCATCTGGCGCATAAGTTCCTTCCTGGTAAACACTCCATGGCAGACCATCTGCCTGCTGCCTTAACTCATACCAGCGTATTCCGGCATGCTTGGCAGCGGAAGGTTCAACATCAACCACGAAATTCATAACCACAGAATTATAATTTTGAAACCTTCTGTACATTGTCATATACATCATGGCTCCCTGAAGCGCATCTATATCTACCCCACCTCCAGGCTGCGGAAGATTTTCAAAACTACCACCATCGAAGGTCGCGGTAAAGGGAGAAACACCGCTGGTGATCTCCTGACTTTCAGCTATGGTAGAGGCTCCTGGATTAGCCCAATCTACATTGATATTCCAAATTTTTAAATGGTCCTGGTTCACACCTGCCCATTGGTCATCCTGTAGATAAATAATTGGAGCATTCCCAGGAGGAGGCAGGTCTTTACCCACCACGCTAAACCCTGCGGGACTGTAGAAACCATTATTTCTTATGCCTGGCAAAGGGAAACCGAGGATTCTTACATCATCAGACCCCTGTAGCATTTTATCTCTTTCCAGCACATAAACAATTTCTTTACCCTGGGGTTCCAGAGCATCTTTATTGGTGGTAATATAATAACCATCCCTCCATAAGGAGATCTTGGGGTAATCTGGTAAAGCCTCAAGATTGAAGCGGTAAGTATACCAGCCGCTGTTTACTGGATCTGGTCCCTGTGCCACCGCGAACAGTAATGCGGGTGGTGTTGAAGAACCAAAATCTGCACTAAACTGCATCAAAATGAAACGGTCTGCAGATTCGTCATAAAATACTATAGGATCCCCATCTGTCTCATTAGTAAAAGTACCCCCTATACTTGCCAGCGAAGAGGCGGGAATTATATTATTTCCCTGCTTATCCCAAATGGCAAATTCAGAATTCCAGGCGTTTACATAATGATTTCTTCCCACTGCTCCGGTAGGATCGGAAGGAGTAGAACGTGTGACCGCAGCATCAAAAGTTAATACGGGAGATTTGACCTGGATCTTACCCATTTTTTTTTGCAATGCAGGATTCTCAGTTTTAGGAAGACCTTTGCCGGGAACCACTTTATTGATCCCGCGCTTACGTGGATTGTATAATTTTGGCTTCTTTATCGAAGGAATAAGGCTCTCTTTAGATAAAGGCCCAGATTTCATAACACTTGCAGAATCTATAAATGCAGGTCCTGTAATCTGATTGGTTTGAGCGCTTGAGTGTAGATGAAAAACAAAGCCGATTATAAGTAGGTAAAGTAATTTTTTCATCATTTATGGGTATGCTACAATAATTCCCTAAAAATAGGCATTATGATAATAACTGAAATAAAAAAGGCAATTAATAAATCAATTGCCTTTCTTAAAATATTCATAAAACACTGGATATCAAGAAGCAAAATCCTTCATCCAGCTTTTAAAGTCGGTTTCCTTTCTAATTAAAGCATCAAGCTCCCCGATCTTTACTCTTTTCTGTTCCATGCTATCACGGAATCTAACCGTCACCGAGTTATCTTCAAGAGAATCGTGATCAACGGTGATACATAGCGGAGTTCCAGCAGCATCCTGGCGACGGTATCTTCTACCAATCGCATCTTTTTCATCATACTGCACCGTGAAATCCCATTTTAATTCATCCACGATCTTTTGAGCAAGCTCCGGCAGCCCATCTTTTTTAACCAACGGTAAAATTGCTGCTTTTGTTGGAGCAAGTACTGCCGGCAATTTTAATACAGTTCTGGTATTTCCATCTCCCAGATCTTCTTCCTTCAACGATGCTGAAAGCACTGCCAGGAACATCCTGTCCAGACCAATGGAGGTTTCGATCACGTAAGGCACGTAGTTCTCCTTTAACTCAGGATCATAAAAACGAAGTTTTTTACCTGAATGCTCTTCATGAGCCTTAAGATCAAAATCTGTTCTTGAGTGAATTCCTTCCAGTTCTTTAAATCCGAATGGGAAATCGAATTCTATATCTGCCGCCGCATTGGCATAGTGAGCTAGCTTTTCATGATCATGAAAACGATAATTCTCTTCTCCCAGGCCAAGTGATTTATGCCATTTTAGTCTAGCTTCTTTCCACTTTTCATACCACTGCAGTTCTTCCCCAGGACGCACAAAAAATTGCATTTCCATTTGTTCGAACTCACGCATTCTAAATATGAACTGTCTGGCAACGATCTCATTTCTAAAGGCTTTTCCTATCTGGGCAATCCCAAATGGGATTTTCATTCTTCCTGTTTTCTGAACATTTAAGAAGTTTACAAAAATTCCCTGAGCAGTTTCAGGACGCAGGTATAGATCTGTAGCTGTATCTGCAGAAGCACCTAATTTAGTACCAAACATAAGGTTGAATTGTCTCACTTCAGTCCAGTTCTTGGAACCTGTTTCTGGATCTGCAATCTCCAGTTCCTCGATCAAAGCCTTTACATCGGCTAGGTCGTCATTGGTTAAAGAACGGGCCAAACGCTCCAGGATTTCTTTCCTTTCGCCAAGATATCTTTGTACCCGAGGATTGGTTTCCTTATACATTTCTTCATCGAAATCCTCACCAAAACGCTTTTTCGCTTTTGCGATCTCTTTTTGAGCC
>JBFIMP010000151.1:0-6627 GCA_041611635.1 Christiangramia sp. | reverse complement strand
TGTTTATAGGCCGAAATAAGGCCATAGCTATGTTTAATGATAATAACATATCCTGTTTCTGCAGTCCATTCAGCAAAGATAACCCTGCCATCTGCAATAGATTTTATGGGCGCATTACGGGATGTAACTATATCTACCGCATAATGTTTATCTTCTATACTGTAAGGATCTGAAATGGATCCTTTGACCGGGGGAAAAAGAGAGAAATTTATTTCGTCTGTCGCCGTAGGTAGAATATTATATTTATCCTCCTGGGCTACTTCTTCCCGAAGTAAAGAATCTGCTTTAATCCGGTTTATTTCTTCATATTCGGCATCGGTAATTGGCTGGCTTAAGATCGAATCGCGATTAAGTTTTTCAATATCCAGGTCACCAGTCAGGGCATTTTTTATGGAACTAAGATACTGGTCGTTCATTCGTATCACATTCTGTAATGAATCTGATACATAGGAAAGACTAGCGGCTCTTTCTTTAAGTTTTGCAGAGGAATAGCCCGGGATATATTCTCTTAGTGGAGTAAAAGCTATGAGAATAGTAGTAATGGCCACAAGAAATATGGCAGATAATCCAACAGTCACAAATACATTCAGCCGGGTAAGCCTGAAAGAAAAACGTTCTTCGAAAGTATCTTCATTAAGAACGACCATGCGATACTTGTGAAGTAGTTTCTTCGCAAACTTCTTTTTTGATTTGTTATTTTGAGCCATAGCCATGATTAGGTTTTACAAAGATAAATTAAATAATTTCCTCTTTAATATTGCCAGATAAGTAATTAACGCTGACAGTTATGAGTGTCAAATTATTGCCTTCTTAACGTTTATATTCCCGAATTCTTGTTAGCTTTGTAAAACTAAATTAAAAGACATGAATGCATTAATTTTGCCTTTAGTTATAGGAGCTCCACAAATTATTTTAATAGTGGTTGTTATATTGCTTCTCTTTGGAGGACGTAAGATTCCAGAATTGATGAGAGGGCTAGGTAGTGGAATTAAAGAGTTTAAAGACGCTTCTAAAGACGACGAAAAAGGTACAGCCTCAGACGACAATAAAATTTCTGAAGAAAAAAAGTAACACAGGCTTTATATAAAAATAAAAAACCCAACTTTTCAGTTGGGTTTTTTATTTATTCGAATTCTGCCGATTGCAATATGGCATCTAGCTCGAAGATATTATCCCGTTTTCCTCTTGACGGAGAGAAAACAAAACCTTCCAGGATCACAAAGCGGTTATTCTCTTCATCCTTTACCGCATAGTTCACAAATGGACCGGCCATAAAATCATTGGCTACTTCCCAGGTACCACGGGTTTCATAAGCAAATTTACCGTCGATCTCTGTTTCAAAAAGATAAGGCGCGTAAGCCTTTTCAGTTATCATATAAGAGCCCTTTAAGCGACCAGGAATTTGTGCTTCTCCAATGGAGTCTCTCATTTCTATTATGTTCGCGATAACACTGGAATCATTCTCAATTTGGTTGATAGGCACCTCATAAACCAGGATCTCCATACTTCCCTTGGGGATTTCTTTACGTATCCAGGAAAAATGCTTGTCTTCTTTGGCGTATCTATAGGCCGAAGGAAATTTAAGTTTTAAACCGAATTTCTCACTAAGGGCGTCATCCTTTTTCAAAGACTTGCGTATTCTTCGCTGTTTTTCGGTCAATTCAGTCTTTTTAAGAATCTTTACGATAGAATCTGACCTTTCATTAATCACATCTATTAGCTCTTCAGAATTGTCTCCCATTAGCACAATTCCGGTTTGCGGCCGGGCGAATTCATCTTCGAAAAGCTCCATCCCCTTGGGGGTAGAATCTTCTATTTTCAAAAAGATTCGGCTGTTCCTAACAAAACCAGAAAAGGTTTCTGGTGGGATCTGGCTTAAACTGAATAAAGGTTCCTCCTGGGGCAGGCCATCTACCGGCGCTGCAAAATTAGTTCTGATAGCTTCTCCTACTTCTCCTTCCCAGAGTTCATTCTCTATCACTACGGTTAGTTGATTAATATTCCCTGATGAATCTGAAAGGATTCTTCTTTCCTTTTTGGTTTTCCCGTCATTACAGGATAAAATTAGAAAAACACTTGCGAGCAGGATTAAGCTACGTTTCATTTTATAAGATTTGATTAGTGGTCTTAACCTTTAGAAATCTTAATTTTCATGCCCGGTTTAAGACTGTTAGAATTCATATCATTCCAAGACTGCAAATTCTGTACCGTAACGCCCGGGAATTTTCTAGAAATACTCCAAAGCGAGTCACCACTCTTTACCGTATAGAATCTAGGATTTGAACTGTTCTTAGTCTCAGAGGCCTCTTTTCTACTGGTAACCTCTACCGGTTTTCGCGGGTAGATCGTAAGATATTGACCAACCCTAATGTTATTGCTCCGCATATTATTCCATCTTCTAATGCTGCTAACTCCTACTCCATAACGCTCTGCGATCTTCCCAAGATAATCGCCGCTTTTCACTCTATAGCGAATACGGTCTTCTGTCTCAACATATTTAGGAAGTTCTTTCTTTTCTTCGGCTAACTGGGTTTCAGCGAAATTATAGATCGCGCTCTCATTACTCACGAATTTTCCCGAAGCCGGTTTTGGTAACCTTAGGCTATATTTTTCATCTTCTACATATGGAATGATCCCAAGTTTATAGCTAGGATTTAGAAACTGAAGCATTTCATTTTCTACTCCTGTAACTTTAGAGATCTGGTCGAAGGTAAGTAATTGCTTTACCTGAATGGTATCGGTTTCAAAAAAGACCACATCTGGATTCTTTGGCTGGAAATTATGCTCATCTGCATATTCAAAAAGATACATGGTAGCCAGGAATGCTGGTACATAACCTGCTGTTTCACGTGGCAGATATCTTCTCAATTGCCAGTAATCTGTAGATCCACCGCTTCTTCGGATAGCCTTCGAAACATTTCCTGGACCAGAATTATAGGAAGCCAGTACCAGGTCCCAATCTCCAAAAACCTTGTAAAGGCTGGCTAGATATTGTGCAGCCGCCTCGGTAGATCTTTCCGGATCCATACGCTCGTCTACATAAGAACTTACATCCAGGCCATGCATTTTACCGGTGGTAAACATGAACTGCCATAGTCCCGTTGCCCCCACCCTGGATTTAGCCTTAGGGTTGAGCGCAGATTCTACGATCGCAAGGTATTTGATCTCTAATGGAATGTCATATTTATCCAGTTCCTGTTCGAACATCGGGAAATAATAGGTACTCAAAGCCATTAAGCGCTCCATACCCTGTTTATTCCGTTTCAGGTAAGACTTTATAACACTTTCTAAGATTGGGTTGTACTCAATATTAAAAGGCGTTCTGGCATTTAATTTTGCCAGGCGGGCTTTTAGCGTATCTGTTGGAAGCTCTTTGTAGACCACTTCTTCATAATCCTGTTCGCGAATGCTCTGTTGCATATCTTCGAAAAGATCTGAATTGGTAAGCTCCAGCTTCCATAACGAATCTATTGATTTTGCCTGGGGAAGATCCTGCAATCTTACCTTAGAGGAATCTCTAATCGCTGCAGAAATTGGCAGTTTATCTTTAAACTCCGCATCAGGTTCTGCGAGTTTGATCTCTGTATTGTCGCTCTTTTGAAATATCTGAACCCTGAAATTAGCCTTTTCAACTCTTTCCTTGTTCTTCTTTTCCTGGGCCAGAGTAGATATCCCGGCAAGAAGCAATAACATAAAACATTTTCGTTTCAGCATAAATTCATTTTACATTAACGAACGGAAAGTACTCAAATTTCGTACCCTTTATTTTTTAATTGCCTCAATTCCCGGAAGGGATTTCCCTTCAAGCATCTCAAGCATTGCTCCACCGCCGGTAGAAACATAACTTACCTTATCTTCCAGACCGAATTTTTTAACAGCAGCTACAGAGTCCCCTCCTCCAACTAAAGAGAAAGCTCCGTTTCTGGTAGCTTCAGCAATTGCTTCACCCAACTGAATTGTTCCCTTTGCAAAAGTATCCATTTCGAATACTCCTAAAGGTCCGTTCCATAGGATAATCTTGGATTTACTTATAACGTCAGAAAAATTCTTTAGAGTATCCGGGCCTACGTCTAATCCCATCCAACCATCAGGAATATTGTCAACACTTTCGGTTTGGGTACTTGCCTGTTCAGAAAAACTATCGGCAATAATAGAATCTACTGGAAGGTGCACCTCTACTCCTTTTTCCTTGGCTTTTTTAAGTATTTCCAGGGCCAGTTCCTGCTTATCATCCTCAACCAGTGAGTTTCCAATGTGGCCTCCCTGTGCCTTTATGAATGTATAGGTCATCCCTCCACCTATTATTAGGTGGTCTATTTTATCAAGTATGTTCTCAATTACGGTAATTTTAGAAGAAACCTTTGCCCCACCAAGAACAGCAGTAACAGGTTTTTCTTTACTATTCAAGACCTTATCGAGACTTTTGATCTCTTTAGCCAGTAAATATCCAAAGCAGCTTTCTTCGAAAAATTTAGCCACTACGGTTGTAGAAGCATGAGCCCTGTGTGCCGTACCAAAGGCATCATTCACATAAATATCTCCCAGTTTTGAAAGCTGTTCTGCAAAGTGCTCATCTCCTTTGGTCTCTTCCTCATAAAATCGAAGGTTTTCCAGTAGAAGCACTTCTCCAGACTGTAAATTAGCTGCAGCTTTTTCAACTTCTTCTCCAACACAATCTTCAACGAACTTCACTTTCACCCCAAGGACTTCAGAAACCTTCGAGGAGATATGCTGCAAAGAATATTTGCTTTCTTTTCCTTTAGGCCTTCCTAAATGTGACATCAACACAACACTACCACCATCTTCGAGAATCTTAATAATTGTTGGCTTAGCTGCTTCAATCCGATTTGCATCGGTCACTTTCATATCTTCATTTAGAGGAACATTGAAATCAACTCTTATAAGTGCCCTTTTATTATTAAAATTGTAATCGTCTATAGTTTTCATAGTATTGCTTTTGCTTTCTTACAAATATAAATTTTTCCGAAGATAATAAAGCCTATATAATTTTATATTTGCCTATGCTTTTTAACGATGTAATTGGTCTTCCGCACATAAAAAATCATCTGACGACCACCGCAGACAGAAACCGAATTCCCCATGCCCAACTTTTTACGGGACAACCGGGAAGTGGGGTTCTACCTATGGCCATAGCTTATGCACAATACATTTTGTGCAAAAATACAGATGGAGAAAACAACAATGAAGAGGCGGCAAGTTGCAATTTAAAATTCAGGAATTTATCTCATCCAGATCTGCATTTTGCCTTCCCTGTAGCCGGGAATGAAAAGGTGAAAAAAAACCCTGTTTCCTCTCACTTTCTGGAGGAATGGCGAAGCTTTTTAAAGAACAATCCTTATGGAAGCCTTTATGACTGGTATCAGAACTTAGGAGTAGAGAACAAACAGGGACAAATAAGTGTTTATGAAGCCCAGGATATTGTAAAATCCCTTTCCCTAAAATCATATGAGGGAGGTTTTAAGGTGATGATCATCTGGATGGCTGAAAAAATGAATATTGCTGCATCCAATAAACTGCTTAAACTTATTGAAGAGCCGCCTAAAAATACAGTGTTCATTCTAATAGCAGAAGATGAAGAGAACATCATCCAGACCATTCGTTCCCGTTGCCAAAGCCTGCATTTCCCGCCGTTGGGCGAAGCAGACATTTGTAAAGCCCTTATAGATCGAGAAGCTTGTGAGGAATCTCTAGCGAAAAAGATCGCCCACCAGGCTAATGGGGATTATACGAAAGCTATTCATATTTTAAAAAAGAATGCCGGTGATGAGCAATTTGAAGCATGGTTCATTAGCTGGATAAGAAGCGCTTTTAAAGCAAAAGGAAATAAGTCTACGGTGCTGGAACTGGTTGCCTGGAGTGAAGAAATCGCTGCGCTGGGAAGGGAGACCCAAAAAAGTTTTCTTTTATACTGTATTGATTTTTTCCGGCAGTCACTTTTAATGAACTATAAGGCAAAAACCCTGGTTTACCTAGAACCTACCGCAGAAAGATTTAAACTTGAAAATTTTGCGCCCTTTGTCCACGGTAATAATATCATGGAAATTACAGATGCCCTGGAAAAGGCAATTTATCATATAGAACGTAATGGTAATGCTAAAATAATCCTTACCGATCTTTCGATAAAACTAACCCGATTCTTACATAAAAAAACCGCTTAAATATGGAAAACATTACTTCTAATTTTACCGAGATCCTTATTCTTATTTTTATCCTAATCACATTTCTGCAATCTGGTATAGATAAAGCTACCGACTGGGGTGGAAATACTGGATGGTTAAAAGATCATTTTTCAGGCACCATACTTTCAGGAATGGTCCCATTAATGGTTGCTATAATTTTAGTCATCGAGGTGGTCACAGGTATTATGGCTATAACAAGCCTATATCATATCCTGGCAGGAATAGATTCTAATATTGCTTTATATACCTGCGTGCTATCCTGTGTTACTTTATTGATGTTATTGTTCGGGCAACGTATCGCCAAGGATTACGCCGGGGCGTTCACCCTTACCGGTTACTTTATAGTTTGCATATTCGGGGTGTATATCCTGAGTTGATAGTAAAGTGAATAGAATAAAAAAAGCTTCAGAATTATCTGAAGCTTTTT
>JBFIMP010000150.1:0-6640 GCA_041611635.1 Christiangramia sp. | reverse complement strand
GCCGCGATCTATTATGGAGATCAGGATCATTTTGACGATGGGAAGGGACATATTTTATTGAAGAATCAGCCCCTGGCTATCTGTGATAAGACCGCCGGAGCTCTAGCTTCTTTGGGCAGAGATGATATCTTTATTAGTGAGTCAACTTTCCATTATGATGGTGGAGGATGTTGTTAATTTTAGGTAGGATTATTAAATAAGCATATCGGGAATAAGATGTAAGGGCCAATTGAGAAGTGTGAATTATATCTTACAATTGGCTTTCCATTCCTAAGAACAAAGAATTAATAATAGAAGTCATTTTGTCCCAAGGCTTCGGGAGTTTAGGAATCTTATTAGATAATGAATTAGATAAATTCAGAGTGACGACAGTACTATAAATTTCTACATATGAAAAAGTTCATTTTTAGTTTTGCAATAATGATCTGGGGAGCATGCATGTTTGCTTCCTGTAATCTTATTTCCAGTGCTGGCCTCAATAGCAAGGGCCTGCCCGTCCCTGATGCTTCTGCAGAAATTTCTCAGGATTCAGATCCTGTTTTAGATCACAGCACCTGGAACACTTTATTGAAAATGCATGTCAAGGCAGACGGGATGGTAGACTATAAGGGTTTTAAAAAAGACCGTGCTGAGCTGGATAAATACCTGAAAATGCTGTCTTCCCAGGAGCCAAGTGAAGATTGGGGCGTGAATGAACTTCTGGCTTATTATATCAATCTGTACAATGCCTATACGGTTGATCTTATTCTAAGAAATTATCCGGTAAAAAGCATTAAAAATATAAATAGCCCCTGGACTTCAGAATTTGTAAAAGTTGGTGACACAAAAATTTCCCTGGCAGGAATTGAAAATAGTATTCTCAGGAAAATGAATGAGCCAAGAATCCATTTCGCGATCAATTGCGCATCGATCTCCTGCCCAAAATTATTGAATGAAGCTTATACTGCAGATAAAATGGAAAAACAACTGGAAAGGGTGACCAGGGAATTCATTAATTCAGATAAAAATGAGATCTCTGCAAATGCGGCTAAATTATCTTCGATTTTCGACTGGTATGAGAAAGACTTTAAAGAAAAAGGGTCTGTTATTGACTATATAAATCAATATTCTAATACCAAAATAAATTCCGGGGCTTCGATTTCTTATAAGGAGTATAACTGGGATTTGAATGAGGCGAAATAGTTCGGTATATGATTAGTATTATTGTTCCGGTTTATAATGAAGAGAACCAGCTTCCGGAGCTTCTTAAGCATCTGGAGGCATCCTCTTCAGGATATATTTCCGAAATAATCGTGGTAGATGGCGGAAGCACAGACAGGACTCCTGAAATCGCAAAAGATCATCCTAAGGTATTTTATGTTCCTTCGGGAAAAGGTCGCGCCATTCAGATGAACAATGGAGCGAAGTTAGCCAAAGCTGATATCTTATATTTTCTGCATGCCGATAGTCTTCCTCCTCAAAACTTTGATGCTCTTATTATAGCTGAGGTTGAAAATGGGAAGATGGCCGGTTGCTTTCAGATGAAATTCGATAAGGATCACTGGTGGCTTAATTTAATGGGATATTTTACCAAGATCAATCATATTTCCTGTCGTGGAGGTGACCAGTCATTATTCGTAGCCCGGGAGCTGTTCGAGCGATTAAACGGCTTTAATGAATCTTATATCGTTTATGAAGATAACGAGTTCATAGGCAGACTTTATGAAAGCGGAAATTTCACGGTGATTAAAAGCTGGATTACTACCTCTGCCCGACTCTACGATCGTCTTGGTGTCTGGAATACACAGAGATTATTTGCTGAAATTTACTGGAAGCGTAGATTTGGAGCCTCTGCAGAAGAACTATATAGTCACTATTACAAAAGGATTAGTTCCTGAATTTTCCATAATATTCCTTCACCGTATTTTCTGCAGGTTTGTTTTGAGGAGTGAACCGGTCATTTTCCAGTCCGCCAGAATCTGCATATTGGTGCCATTTCCAGAGAAAGCCTCCAGCAAACCAGTTTTCGACCCAGAATTCTTCGTAGATACTTTCCAGTGCTTTTGCCTGCAGGTTATGATTTATGGTAGAAATATTTCTTTCTGAATTCCAGGGCTCTCTCAACGAATGATCGATATTTCTATAGCCATATTCGGTGAAAAGTACAGGTTTATGATATTCAGATGAAAGATCTTTTAGCATTGATTTATGCTTCTGCCAGCCATCTTTGATCTCATCTTTATTTGGAGAGGCAGCATTATGTAATGGGAAATAGGCATCCACTCCAATATAATCCAGATCTTTCCAAATGGTAATTTTATCAACTTTATCCCAGTTTTCGGCGTAAACGATCTTTCCGTTAAATTCCTTTCGAACATCTACAATTAGGCTGTCCCAGAATTCTGGCCTGGCCTTTACGAAATTGAATAATTCTGTTCCTATACAAAATAACTCGACCTTATGCTTTTCGGCGATCTTAGCGTATAACAGGATAAATTCCCGGTAAGTTGCTTCAAACTTTTTCCAGTCGGCCTCCGAACTGAATTCCAGGTCTCCGGTAAATTGCCCTCTCCTTATCCAGATCTGGGGTTTCACCATGATCTCCAGGTTTCTTTCTTTTAATAATAGAATAGCCTGTTCGATACCCTCAGCCCGTTCCCCAAACCATTGTCTTTCCAGGTTGAAATGGAGTTCGGCATCCTCTGTACCTCTTAAAAACCCGAAGGGCATCAGGGCAACAGAATTTGCATTTACCGCAATCAAGGGTTCAATTTGCTGGTTGGTGAGACTGTCCCTGCTTGCTACCAGGCTGATGCCGTTTAATTTCCTGGAGGGGATCTCAGCCTGACAGGACAACAACAGCAATATGATGATTACTATGACCGGTCGGGTTAATATATATTGAGTTTTGGTAAACATTTATTTCGGTATAAAATGCCCGATCTGCTTGGCATTTTGGCTATTTTCAGCGTTCTTTACTTAAGTGCTGTATGGCCACCTGCCAAATTATAAAAAATTAATGGAGCATATCGTAATTATTGGGAACGGAATTTCAGGGATCACCACCGCCAGGCATATCCGTAAGCGTTCCGACCACAGGATCACCGTGATCTCTGGTGAAACTGATTATTTCTTTTCACGTACCGCATTGATGTATGTTTATATGGGCCATATGAAGTGGGATCATTTGAAACCATATGAAGACTGGTTTTGGGAGAAGAATCGCATAGAATTAAAAAAAGCCTGGGTGGAAAATATCGATTTCGATAACAAGGAATTACAGTTTTCTACGGGGAATTCATTGCAATATGACAAGCTGGTGATCGCTACAGGTTCTGTTTACAACAAATTTGGTTGGGAAGGGGAGGATCTGAAAGGAGTTCAGGGACTGGTCTCGAAACAGGACCTGATAGAACTGGAAGAAAATACCGCACACACAAAAAGAGCTGTGATCGTAGGTGGAGGATTGATAGGTGTTGAGCTGGCTGAAATGCTGCGAACAAGGAAAATTGAGGTTACGTTTCTGGTTAGGGAACAGGCATTCTGGAATAGCGTACTTCCTTTACCTGAGGCTAAAATGATCTCTGAACATATAAAATCCCATCATATTGACCTAAGACACAATACCGAGCTGGAAAAAATTCTTTCAGATGAAAATGGAAGAGTAAAAGCCATAAGAACAAAAGCTGGTGAAGAAATAGAATGCCAGTTGGTAGGTCTCTGCGCCGGAGTAAGACCGAATATTGATTTTCTGAAAGATTCTCCACTTGAAACCGACAGAGGGATCCTGGTGAATGAATTTCTGGAAACCAATATCCCGAGCGTTTACTCCATTGGAGATTGTGCGCAGCAAAGGGAGGCTATTGGTTCAAGGAAGGCTGTGGAAGCTGTCTGGTATACTGGCAGGATCATGGGCGAGACTTTGGCCAGGACCTTAACCGGTGAAAGAACTGAGTATCAACCAGGGAACTGGATCAATTCAGCTAAATTCTTTGATGTCGAATATCAGACCTATGGATGGGTATGGCCAGAACCAAGGGCGAACGAACAACATTTTTACTGGCAACATGAATCTGATCTAAAAGCGATTACGATCTCTTATGATACTGAAACCGGGAATTTCCTGGGTATAAATACTTTTGGAATACGAATGCGGCAGGAAGTGATCAACCTTTGGCTTGAAGAAAATAGAACAATCGACTATGTTCTAGCCAACCTGAAACTCGCCAACTTTGATCCCGAATTTTATGATCGGCACGAGAAAGAGATCTTCAGAAGTTTTAAGAATAACCTACAGCAAACAGAATAATGAGCAGAATAGAACATAATATGTCCCTTACAGGTGACGCTCCCGCTACACTGAATACTCAGCAGAAACTCTCTACCTTCCTGGCTATGTCGGGGCTGTTTATTTTATTACTGGCATCTTTCAATATTAATTTTCCTAATAAAACACTCTGGCTATGCATCTCTCTCATTTCCATTTTTTCTGGGATCATCTGGTTTGCCAAGGCTTCTTATGCAGATAAACATCCGGGAATAAAGAATGACGGGATCTATTTTAAATCAATGACTAATCGAGGCCTGCTGGCCTGGCTGGTGGGCATCTCCCTCACCGGGTTTTATATTATTCTTTATTTCTATCCTCAATATCTAGGTTTAAGAGCAGAAGGTGATAATGCAGGGTTGATTGCCCTTTTTGATCCCTTTAGTAAATTTCTAAGCGGGAATCCAGCAAGTCAGTGGTTTGTCTATGGGGCACTCTATACCATTGCAATTGTTGCCTTTGGGGTGAAATTCATTTGGAAATATCGTCATAACCAATATGAAAAACTCAGGACCGTTTCGGTCATGTTCTTTCAAACGGCTTTTGCTTTTTTGATACCAGAACTCATGGCGCGTTTGAACGGAAAAGGTTTCTCTCTTCCCTATTACGACCTTAAGAATATCTGGCCGCTTAATTACTATAATTTTGAGCAATACCGGGTAGATGAATTCATTTCTGCCGGTACAGTAGGAATGATACTATTGTTTTTTGGAATTGCGTCTATTTTTATAATTACTCCAATCCTAACTTACAAATATGGGAAACGCTGGTATTGCAGTTGGGTTTGTGGATGTGGAGGTCTGGCCGAAACTGCCGGAGATCCTTACCGTCACTTGTCTGATAAAAGTCTTTTTGCCTGGAAGGTGGAACGCTGGGTAATTCATAGTGTACTGGTATTTGTGGTTCTTATGACCACGGCAGTGATCTATTCATATCTTGGTTATGATGCTGATAAATACTGGTTGAGCCGGGATGTATTTTTAATTGCAGTTGGAGTGTTTCTTACCCTGCTTTTTGCCGGTATCTGGTATTTTAAAAGAGAGGAACTGGAAAAGGATGCGAGGTATGGAGCAATTGGTTACCTGGTGATCATAATTTCACTTATCGGTTTTCATTATCTGAGCGGGAGTAATCTTTTTCTCTTTAATGCGGAAACTTTACGCGTCACCTATGGATTCCTCATTGGTTCTATCTTTAGCGGAGTGATAGGTACAGGTTTCTATCCTATTTTCGGTAACCGGGTCTGGTGCCGTTTTGGTTGCCCTATGGCGGCAATCCTGGGAATGCAGCAACGTCTTTTTTCTAAATTTAGAATTACCACCAATGGAGGGCAGTGTATTTCCTGCGGGAATTGCTCTACTTACTGCGAAATGGGGATCGATGTAAGAGCCTATGCTCAGAAAGGTGAAAATATAGTAAGATCAAGTTGTGTTGGATGCGGAGTCTGTTCAGCGGTTTGTCCTCGAGGAGTACTAAAACTGGAAAATGGGTCGCAAAAGAACAGAATATCTTCAGAAGAGGCTGTTTTAGGAGATAATGTGGATCTTCTGGATCTCATCAAACAAAAGAGCAACTAGATTGTAAGGATTAGACTTTTTTTTGCACTTATTTCAAAATTTAAATATTGCGCACCTCAATACCGCCTGTTGTCAAGGTAATTATCCCCGCATTTAACGAAGCCGAATCCATCCCTTTGGTGATAAGGGAAGTTCCGGAATTGGTGGATGAGGTCATAGTGGTGAGCAATAATTCTACCGATGATACCGAGCAGAATGCCAGAAATGCAGGAGCTACGGTACTTAAAGAGCCCCGGAAAGGATATGGTTTTGCCTGTCTAAAAGGCATGGATTATATTTCCAGACAGGATATAAAACCTGATATAATCGTTTTTCTTGATGGGGATTATTCAGATTATCCTGAGGAAATGCATAAGATCCTTGAGCCGATACTTCAGGGAGATAAGGACTTTGTGGTAGGAGCAAGGATTAGGAAATGGAGAGAAGAGGGTTCTATGACCTTTCCGCAGATCTTTGGGAATAAACTGGCCACAACTTTAATGAAACTGTTTTTCAATTCCAGGTTTACAGATCTTGGGCCGTTTAGAGCGATCAAATATGAAAAACTGCTTCAGCTAAACATGGAAGATAAAACTTATGGCTGGACGGTTGAAATGCAGTTGAAAACTTTACGACAAAACTTAAGTTATGCTGAGGTGCCGGTGCATTATAAGAACAGGATTGGCGTTTCAAAAGTTTCAGGAACAATCAAAGGTGCTATCTTTGCAGGCGTGAAGATTCTTGGTTGGATTTTTAAATACAGTTTTAAATGATAGAT
>JBFIMP010000149.1:0-6648 GCA_041611635.1 Christiangramia sp. | reverse complement strand
TTCAATATCAGAATTCTGGGCCTGCATATTTCTTATCACAAAGCGCCCGTTAATATCTGGATTATAGGTGTAGGGTTCATTCTTTCTGGTGAAATCCAGAAATAAATAATGATGATAAAGATCTTCAAGTTCCACACTGGAGATATCTGAGGTGGTTACCCGTATTTCCTTATTATCAAACTGAAGAAATTCATTTCCTCCCCAAAAAGAAGATTCATTATCATACCTGTAAATAAGTTCATTCGCAATGGTATACTGGGGTTTAAGATCTTTAATAGCCAGTTTTAGATTGTTGTTCTGAACAACGCTCACCATTACATTTTGTTCCGGATTTTTAAGGAGTAGGTCTGGTGAATTGATGCTGAAATTCACTACCTGTTTTTCGTTGATATAATTAAGGTCCCGTGATCTTTTGATCTCAGCGCTAACCTGTGCTAGTGGTTCGTAAACCATGAACTTTCTTGAAAATATAAGTTCACGGTTACTATTATAAATGCTGAAAAGGTAATTGCCGGAAACCTTTAATTGCTTGACATTATTATTAGGAATACTAACCTGGTAATGGGTGTAAGGCTGTAGGGTATTCAGGGCATTAGTGAAATTCATGATCCTAACGTTGTCGAAACCTTCCAGATATTCGTTTTTGCTGAGTTGGCTGGGAGTCCAGTCGAAATTAAAATGCTCTATGGTATAATAGTAATCTGCTTCATCTCCAATGATGTCGTCGAAACTTAATGTTAAACTGCTGCCTAATTTTATGGCGGGATTACCTTCATTTTCCTGAGTTCCTCCCTGGAAAATAATGGTCCTTATGAACGATGGAGGCGGAGTTTCTTCCTGCTGCTGAGAATGGACTGAGAAAGTAATTCCACCAAGAATTAGAAATAAAATAAAGGCTCTCATATAAATTATAATTGACAAAGTTAATAGAAATAAGCATTTTCAGAGAATTTATTTTAACAGTTGACCAAGGTAAAATTCTAATAATTCTTGGGATATATGGCCTGAAAATTCATAAATTTGCACGACTTTAAACTAAAAATTTAACATACACTCCATCCTATGTCAAAAGACATTCGAATTAAAAGAGGATTATCTCTGCGATTAGAAGGGGAGGCGGAAAAAGAGCTTGTAAAAGCTCCGAGATCCAAAACTTACGCGATCAAACCGCCAGATTTTCACACTGTTGTACCTAAAATGGTTGTAAAAGAAGGAGCGAAGCTTCTTGCCGGTGATGAGATTTTCTATTCAAAATATACAGACGAAATTCGCTTTACTACACCTGTAAGCGGTGTTCTTAAAGAAATCAAAAGAGGGGATAAAAGAAGAATCCTTGAAGTGATCATTGAGGCAGACTCTGAAGATGCTTACCGTGAATTCGGTAAAATGGATGCATCTAAAGCCGACGCTAAAGATGTGAAGGAAAGAATTCTTGAAAGCGGCTGTGGTGCTTTTATATATCAGCGACCTTATGATATTGTTGCAGATCCTAAAGACACTCCAAAAGCAATTTTTATTTCAGCAGTAACTACAGCGCCTCTTGCAGCCGATAAAGGTTTCGTTATAAAGGATAAGGTTGAGGCTTTTCAGGAAGGGATTAATGCTCTTAAGAAATTAACTCCCGGTAAGGTTCATCTTTCTGTAGATGATAGTTCAGCACAATATCTAAAGAATATTAAAGGAGTTGAATTGCATCATGTAAATGGAGCTCATCCGGCAGGTAATGTTGGAGTTCAAATTCATAAAATCGACCCTATTAACAGGGGAGAGAAAGTTTGGACTGTAGGTGTAGAGGATGTTGCCATTATTGGTAATGTATTCTTAACCGGAGAGTATCATGCAGATCGCACCATCGCCTTAGCTGGTAGTGAAGCTAAAGAAAGAAAGTATTATCAGGGAACTATAGGTTTAAATGTGGCCGATCTTATTGGTCAGGCTTCAGATGACGTTAGGATTATCTCTGGTGATGTTCTTACTGGTACTAAACTGTCCAATAACCAATATGTAGGTTTCTTCGAAAATGAAGTGACTCTTATTCCTGAAGGTAATAATTACAGAATGTTTGGTTGGTTGCCTTTTACCTACAATAACATTCATTCAAATTCACATACTTCTTTATCCTGGTTATTCCCTAATCGAAAGTATAAGCCAACCACCAATTTAAATGGTGAAGAGCGTGCTTTGGTGGTTACCGGAGAAATGGAAGAGGTTCTGCCAATGGATGTTTATCCTATGCAGCTTATCAAAGCCTGTATGGCCGGTGATATCGAAAAAATGGAAAATCTAGGGATCTATGAAGTAGCGCCTGAAGATTTCGCCCTGGTAGAATACGTGAATACTTCTAAAATAGAGATTCAGGAAGTAATTAGATTAGGTCTGGATTTAATGATCACTGAAGTAGGTTAAAAAGCTGAAGAACTATGGAATGGATTAGACAAAGATTAGATAAAATAAGGGAGCCTTTTAATAAGGGTCAAAAATTAGAAAAGTATGCTCCGGCGATCAATGCCCTGGATACTTTCCTTTTTACTCCTAATCATACAACTCAAAAAGGAGCTCACATTCGTGATGCGGTGGACCTTAAAAGAACCATGATCACCGTGGTTCTTGCACTAGTGCCGGCGCTTATCTTCGGAATGTGGAATGGTGGATACCAGTATCTTCACCAGTTGCCTGAATATGCGAACGGTGTGCCGTTTTTGGATGCCTTTATTCATGGTGCTCTTAAAATAGTACCTATGATCGCTGTTTCTTATGCAGTGGGTCTAGGGATCGAATTTGCTTTCGCGATCTTTAGAGGTCACGAAGTAAACGAAGGTTACCTGGTAACAGGATTGCTTATTCCTATGATCATGCCAATAGATATTCCTTTATGGATGGTGGCATTATCTGTGGTATTTGCGGTTCTTATCGGGAAAGAAGCTTTTGGTGGAACAGGAATGAATATTCTTAATCCTGCACTAACGGCTCGTGCATTTGCTTTCTTCGCGTATCCTACTTACATGTCTGGTAACACTGTGTGGGTAAGCAACGCAGCTGAAGTGGATGCAGTTTCGGGAGAAACAATTCTTGGAACCCTGGCTTCAGGAAATGAAGTAGGCTATTCAGCAATGAATATGTTCAGCGGGATGATCCCTGGATCTATTGCAGAAACCTCTGCGATCTGTATCCTGGCGGGTGCCCTTATCCTTATACTTACCAAAGTAGGTAGCTGGAGAATTATCCTGAGTGCATTTATTGGTGCGGCCGTTATGGGAATGATCTTTAACGCGCTTCCTTCAATGGGGCTGCAAGGTAACGAATTGACCAATTTCCCTTGGTATCTTCACCTGATTGTGGGTGGACTTGCCTTTGGTATTGTATTTATGGCGACAGATCCGGTTTCTGCGGCTCAAACCATGAAAGGTAAGTGGATCTATGGATTCCTTGTTGGATTCCTATCAGTAATGATTCGTGTATTCAACCCGGCTTACCCGGAAGGTGTGATGCTAGGAATTCTATTGATGAATGTTTTTGCTCCAACAATTGATCATTATGTGGTTCAATCTAACATCAATAGAAGAAAGAAAAGACTTAAGAGTGCTAATCCTCAGGTAGAAACAGCATAGATATGGAAGAGAAATCAGTAAATAAAACAAATAGCAACGGTTATACATTTATATTTGCCGTGATCATGGTAGTTGTAGTTGCTGCGGTGCTGGCTTTTGCTGCTACTTCGCTTCAACCAACTCAGCAAGAGAACATTCGTAAGGAGAAAATGCAAAATATCCTTTCTACGGTTGGTATTGCTACCGATAGAGATGGAGCAAAAGAACTTTACGATCAATATATAGTGGAAGAGGTTGCTATTAGAGAAGATGGATCTATAGATGAATCTGTAGATGCATTTAAGGTAGACCTTGCTAAAGAGCTTAAGAAGCCTGTGGAAGAGCAAATTTTTCCGCTTTACGTTGCAGAAGTTGAAGGGTCCAGATATTATATCGTTCCTTTAAGGGGTAACGGACTTTGGAATGCGATCTTCGGATATATTTCTTTAAAAGACGACGTGAATACTATTAAGGGTGCAACCTTTGACCACCTTGGTGAAACTCCAGGTCTTGGAGCAGAGATTACCAAAGAATGGTTCAAAAAGAAGTTTGAAGATGAAAAAATCTTCGACGAGAACGGGAACCTTGTAGGTGTTTCAGTTGTAAAAGGAAACATAGACGTTTCAGATAAGGATGATAATAAAGTGGATGCGATTTCGGGAGCAACGATCACCGGTGACGGTGTTTCAGACATGATCTCAGAAAGACTGAAGCGTTACCTGCCTTATTTCGAGCAGCAAAAAGATTTTAAAGTAGCAATAAAATAATTATGGCTAAAGAGAAAAAATTCAACTCTGCAAAAGAGGAAGAGAAGAAACAGGAAATGATCCTTTTTCTTTCAGATTCTGAAGAAAAAGAGCACTTTCTTTCCAAAGGGAATAGAAAATTATTATCAGATCCTTTAGATGATAACAACCCGATTACGGTACAGGTACTAGGTATCTGTTCTGCACTGGCGATCACGGTTCAATTGGAGCCTGCTATTGTGATGGCGATCGCGGTAATGGTGGTAATGGCGTTTAGTAACATGATCATTTCTATGTTACGTAACCTTATTCCTAGCCGTATTCGTATAATCGTGCAGTTAGTGGTAGTAGCTTCACTTGTAATTCTTGTAAGTGAGGTTCTTAAAGCTTATGCTTTTGATGTTAGTAAACAGTTATCGGTATTCGTTGGTCTTATTATTACCAACTGTATCGTGATGGGACGTCTGGAAGCTTTTGCTTTAGGTAACGGAGTATATAAATCTTTCCTTGATGGTATCGGGAACGCAGCGGGATATGGTTTAATCCTTATAATTGTTGCCTTCTTTAGAGAGCTTTTAGGTTCGGGTAAATTATTCGGCTTTGAAGTTCTTGGTCATAAAGGTGCTACGCTTGCAGAATCAACCGGACTATATGCATTCGGTTATGAAAACAACGGTCTAATGTTGTTATCTCCAATGGCTCTTATCGTAGTGGGAGTTATTATCTGGGTGCAACGTGCAAGAAACCGTAAACTAATCGAAGAAAACTAATAGCTGAACAGCAAAAAAGTATAAAAAATGGAATTAGTTAATCTATTTGTAAGAAGTATTTTCATTGAAAATATGATATTCGCCTACTTTTTGGGAATGTGTTCCTACCTGGCGGTATCAAAAACTGTAAAAACAGCTGTTGGTTTAGGTGCTGCCGTGATCTTTGTACTGGCGATCACTGTACCAATTAACTTTTTACTTGATAATTACCTGTTGAAACCCGGAGCTCTTAGCTGGTTAGGAGCTGAATATGCAGAGATAGATCTTAGTTTCCTAAGTTTTATCATGTTCATCGCCGTTATTGCTTCTATGGTTCAGCTTGTTGAAATGATCGTTGAGAAATTCGCTCCCGCACTATATGGTGCTTTGGGTATCTTCCTTCCTCTTATCGCGGTAAACTGTGCTATCCTTGGTGGTTCATTGTTTATGCAGCAAAAAGATTTTGGTGGAATTACTGAAGCTATTACCTACGGTCTAGGAAGTGGAGTAGGATGGTTCCTGGCAATTCTTGCAATTGCAGCCATTAGAGAAAAAATTGCATACTCAAACGTTCCGGCTCCATTAAAAGGTCTTGGTATTACTTTTATCATTACCGGCTTAATGGCATTAGGATTTATGAGTTTCATGGGAATTAAATTATAATCGAAAAAAAAGATTATGACAGTTATAATAGCGAGTGTAGTAGTATTCTTAGTTCTTATTTTGTTATTGGTTTCTATCCTTTTAGGAGCCAAGGCGAAATTGTCCCCATCAGGACCAGTAACTATTAATGTTAATAATGAAAAAGATATTGAAGTAGGTTCAGGTGGAACTTTACTTTCAACTCTAGGAGACAATAAACTTTTCCTTCCTTCTGCCTGTGGTGGAGGTGGAACCTGTATCCAGTGTAAGTGTATCGTTCAAGAAGGTGGTGGAGCAATTCTTCCAACAGAAGAGCCTCACTTTACCAGAAAAGAGATCGCAGACGGGTGGAGACTTGGTTGCCAGGTAAAGGTTAAGCAGGATATGAAGATAACCATTCCTGAAGAAGTCTTCGGAATTAAAAAATGGGATGCCACTGTTGTTAGAAATTACAACGTTGCTTCCTTTATCAAGGAATTCGTAGTTGAGATTCCAGAGCCTATGGATTATAAAGCCGGAGGTTATATTCAAATTGAAATTCCTAAAACGGAAGTGAAATTTGAAGATATGGATATCACTGCTCACCCGGAAGAGCACGAAACTCCAGATAAATTTAAAGCTGAGTGGGATAAATTCAATTTATGGCCACTGGTAATGAAGAATCCAGAAACTGTAGAAAGAGCATACTCAATGGCTTCTTATCCTGCAGAAGGACGTGAAATCATGCTTAACGTACGTATTGCCACTCCGCCTTGGGATAGAGCTAAAGACGGCTGGATGGATGTAAACCCAGGAGTTGCTTCCTCATATATCTTTAGTCTTAAGAAAGGAGATAAAGTAACTATCTCTGGACCTTATGGTGAATTCTTTATCAACGAGAGTGAAGCAGAAATGCTTTACGTTGGTGGTGGAGCCGGAATGGCC
>JBFIMP010000148.1:0-6664 GCA_041611635.1 Christiangramia sp. | reverse complement strand
CCTGCTGAGTAACCTGGTGGTGCTACCATTTTTGGGAATCATCCTGGCAGTGGGAATTTTAGTCCTAGCCCTGGCCACTTTACAGGTGCTCCCGGTTTTTTTAGAGGAATTATTTGGCAGCCTTTTGCTTGGCCTGAACATGTTTATAAATCAGGTATCCAATTTGGACCAATTTGTAATATCCAATATTCAACTGGATCTTTTCCAAACGCTAAGCCTTTACCTGATCGTTCTTACCTCGCTGTTGATGACAAGAAAGATCAATTTTAAATATGTAAGCTTTTTACTTAGCACCATTTTATTATTTCAGGTAGTGACTATCTATGCAAAAGTTACTATTCCAGACAGAGAAGCTATAATTTTCCACAAGTCGAAAACATCGATATTAGGTGTAAAAGAAGGAAGTGACCTTAAAATCTATTCCGAAGATAAGGCGGTCCCCACTTTCTTAAACGATTACCTGCGGGAAAGAAATATTGAGAGCTTCCAAAATTTTCCAATTCCCAGAATTATGAATCTTTCAAACAAACTTACTCTGGTAATTGACACCACCGGAAACTATAATTTAAGCCAATTCAAACCCGAACTTTTAATCCTAAGAAATTCTCCTAAAATAAATCTGGAACGTCTTCTAAATTATATTGCTCCAGAACAGATAATTGCAGATGGCAGCAATTACTTCAGTCTTATTGCTCGTTGGAAACAATCTGCTGAAGACAAAAAAATCCCTTTCCACTATACAGGTGAAAAGGGAGCTTATATTTTAAAACAGGAAAAATAGATTTAGCTTGAAAAGGTGCTTTCAAATTCTTCCTGGTATTTCTTCCAGTCTTCGTCTGTTTTTACCTTTTTGTAATCATCTGTAGCGAAGATCTTCAGGAAAACCTCAAGTTTTTGAGGCGTTAAGTAACCTTTTACGGGAGTAAGAAAACCTGCATTCTCATCGAAGAAAACCATAGTTGGATATGCAGACACGCCCATAGCCTGGGCGAATTCGTGAATGGAATTTCTTCCCTTTTTATCAGGATCGTAACCAGGGTTTTTAAATACCTTATCCTTAAAATTTATTACTTCATTTCCCTCTGCATTGAACTTTACGGCGTAATAGTGTTTATTGATATAAGCTGCTACATCCTTATTCGAGAAGGTATTTTTATCTAACATTTTACATGGACCACACCAATTGGTATAGGCATCCACAAAAATCTTCTTGGGATTTTTCTTCTGAGCTTTCAGGGCCTCGTTCATACTCATCCAATTGATCTCCTGTGCCTGAATTGCGGAAACCGAAAAAACAAATAATATGAAAATCAGTATTTTTTTCATGATATAAATTTAACCATTACAAATTAAAACAAAAAGCGTTCCTAGAAATTAGGAACGCCTGTAATATTTTCATATAAAGTATTCTATTTAATTCCGTGCATTAATCGCTTTAAGATAGGATTTAGCATAGCTACAAGGACTCCTCCTGCAATAGGCACAATAGTAAAGATCAGGAAAAAAGTTGACAGATCATATTGCATGGTAACCTCTTCTATCATTCCTCCCAGAGAACCTGCCAGTTTATTACCTATAGCGATGGCCAGGTACCACATACCAAACATAAAAGCGATCATTCTCGCCGGCACCAGCTTACTAACGTAAGAAAGCCCTAAAGGAGATAAACATAATTCGCCGAGGGTATGTAAAAGATAAGCGAGGATCAACCATATCATACTCACTTTTGCTCCGCCCACTATGCCGCTAGAGCCCCATGCCAATAAACCAAAGCCAAGACCCAATAGGATTAATCCAAAGCAATATTTAAAAGCTGCAGAGGGATTGTATTTACTTTCCCACCATTTAGAGAAGAAGGACGCAAACACAATAATAAAAAAGGAATTTAATATGCTAAACCAGGAAACAGTAATTTCAGTAGTATCTGCTGAAAATTCCCGCACCAGCATCCAGAGAACCAGACCCCATATACCTGCGAAACAAATACCCAGAATAACATTGGAACCGGGAATCCTCGCGAAAGTCTGCTTCCATAATAAATAAAGTACCCAGGTAATAATCGCTAGTGGAACTACAGTTAAAAGAGCGTTTACAATATTGAAAATATCAGCCGAATTTCCGGTTAATATCCTGTCCACATTGTCTCGGGCGAATATTATAAGGGAGGAAGCTCCTTGTTCAAAAGCCATAAAAAAGAATACCGTAAACACAGCAAAAATGATTACCGCTATCAAACGGTCACGAACAATTTTCGTGTACCTGGAAATCCTTGAAATCACAAGGATCAAAAATAAAATGAGGCCTAATAAGGCCATGCCTATTGGCCCGGATAAGGTTTCATCGCCAAAATCGAAAGGCATCACTACTGGCAATAGGTTGATATTGGCGATCTTGGATAAAGGATCATTAATGAGATAAGTAAAACCGAGGCCTGCAGAAGCTACCACCAAGATCTTATCGAAAATGGTAAACGGATTTGGCTTATGAGAAACCCCAGATTCTTTCTCTTCTTTAAGATGCTTTGCTTCAAGCTCCTTATCTGGCACTCCACCGATCTTTCCAAAAAGAGGTTTTGCCAGCCAGAACTGTAAGGTTCCCAGAAGCATAAAGACACCCGCAAGACCAAAGCCCCAGCTCCAGCCGATTTTTTCAGCCAGATAACCACATAACATCATCCCAAAGAACGCTCCGGCATTAACTCCCATATAGAAAATGGTATATGCACCATCCTTCTTATCTGGTTTACCCTCATACATTTCAGAAATGATAGAGGTAATATTAGGTTTAAAGAAACCAGTACCCAGAACAAGTAAACCAAGCCCGAAGTAAAGGAATAACTCTGTTTCCAAAGCCATAAAGGCATGCCCCAGGGTCATTATAGCCGCACCTATGATCACTGCCCAGCGGTAACCTGTAAATTTATCTGCAATTAAACCCCCAAGAATTGGAGTTAGATATAAAAGACCGGCATAGGTACCAAACAATGCACCCGCATTCTCTGCAGACCAACCCCAACCAGGGTTATCTACACCAACGATAGCCATCGTAAGGAAATTGACCAGAAGAACCCTCATCCCATAGAATGAAAATCTTTCCCACATTTCAGTAAAGAAAAGAACAAAAAGCCCGGCGGGATGCCCCAAAACTTTTCTCTTAAAGAAATCGTTCTGAACTTCAATAGATGCCTCTGTGCTCATGGGCTAAGGATTAGTTCTTTACATCTGCCAATCCATAATCCTCCTGCTCTGCAAGTTCTCTTTCATTATCCTCAACACCGTGAGTTAAACGTTTCAGTGGTTTTAACATAATTAGTACTATGGTGGCAAAGGCCACTGTAAATATGGTAATCCCTGAGAAAATAGCTATATCTCCCGCTTCTGAAGCAAACTCACCAACAATTCCGGCAACTTTGTTTCCTAAACCTGTAGCTGCGAAATAAACCCCCATCATAAGGGAGGCATATCTAACCGGAGCTAGTTTGGTAATAAATGAAAGTGCTACCGGAGATGAACATAATTCACCAATAGTATGGAATAGATAAGCCAGTACAAGCCAGTACATGGCAGAAGAACCATTAGATTCGAACTGAAGGGCCGCGAAGACCATAAATACGAAACCAAGCCCCATTATGATCACCCCTGTAGCCATCTTGAAGATGGAAGAGGCTTCTTTATTTTTCAGCTTTCTACGAGCCCAATAGTTTGCCACAACCAGACCAAAAATGATGATAAACATCGCATTTAAAGACTGGAACCAAGATGCCGGAACTTCACTCCCAATTAATGGTAGTGAGAAAGGCAAAGTTCTGTCTGTATTATCGAGAGCGTAGATATTCATTAAACCTCCGGCCTGCTCAAAGGCTCCCCAGAAAACGATCACCAGGATAAACGAAAGCAGCATAACAACATACCTGTCTTTCATAACCTTCGTTGTTAGGTCCTTATAAACCATCATCATCATGGAGATAACCAGGGTAAGGAAGATGAATAAAAGCCCATAAGCGATTCCCATATAATAGAATCCAAACAGGGAGGCTCCAAGTAAAATTAGGGTGATCGTTAATTGTAACGGTGATTTAAAAAGATCCTGAAAAAGGTTTCCTAGAGAAGCTCCTTCATCTCTTTCTACTTTAGAAAGGAGATTCCCCACATTCTTAAGGTGTTTCTGTCCCAGAAGATATACGATTAGTCCTAAAGCCATCGCGATCCCCGCAAGACCGAAACCATAATGCCATCCAATGTTCTCTCCAACATAACCAACTATCAAACTCGAAAGAAAAGCTCCCAGGTTGATCCCTATATAAAAAATAGTGAACCCTTTATCTCTTCTTATATCGCCTTCTTTATAAAGTCCGCCTACCATTGTAGAGATATTTGGTTTAAGGAAACCAACTCCCGCTATAATTAATGCTAAACCGGTATAAAAAGCCCACATTTGTTCTACGGCCAAAATACCGTGCCCGGCAACCAGAACAATACCACCAATGAGGACGGCCTTTTTTTGTCCAAAGATCTTATCTGCTAAAATACCCCCGGGGATAGAAGCCACGTAAACCAGCATGGTATACCATCCATACAATGCCAATGCCTCAGCTTGCGTCCAGCCCAAACCAGCATTTCCTTCAGTAGTTGCACTTACAAGATATAAAACCAAAATTGCACGCATCCCGTAATAAGAAAAGCGCTCCCACATTTCAGTAAAAAATAAAATATAAAGCCCTACCGGATGCCCGAAAAGCTCTTTCTGTTTTACACGTACGTCTCTAGTTGCCATTTATTCTAGGTTAATTAAATTATAATTTTTCAAGTATAAAATCTGTCATCAGATTATAAAGGTGCAATCTCGTATTACCTCCATAAATACCGTGGTTTTTATCTGGATAGATAGCCCAGTCGAACTGCTTGTTCGCCTGTATTAATTCTTCCACCATTCTCATGGTATTCTGCAAATGCACATTATCATCTCCTCCACCGTGAATAATCAAATAATCACCTTTAAGTTTTTCTACATGGCTCAAAGGAGAATTATCATCGTATCCAGAAGGATTTTCCTGTGGAGTACTCATGTACCTCTCTGTATAAACAGTATCGTAAAACCTCCAACTGGTAACCGGAGCTACGGCAATCGCCATTGAAAAGGTATCGTTCCCTTTAAGGATCGCGTTAGAAGACATATATCCGCCATAACTCCAACCCCATATCCCGATTCTGTCTGCATCAATATAATTTCGTTCCCCAAGCTTTTGTGCAGCTGTGATCTGGTCTTCTACCTCATATTTTCCCAGTTCCTTATAGGTAACTTTTTTGAAATCTGCTCCCTTAAATCCGGTTCCTCTACCATCAATACAAACGATGATATAACCTTTATCGGCTAGTAGCTGATACCAGTAATCATTGGTATTATAATAGGAATTCGAAACCGATTGGGAACCTGGCCCCGAATACTGGAACATAAGTAATGGATACTTCTTGTTCTCATCAAAATCTGCAGGCTTGATCATCCACATATTTAAATCATTCCCGTTGATCTCTATAGTTGAAAGCTCCTTTGGAGAAAATTCGTAACCAGCAACCTTATCTAAAAGCTCCCTGTTATTAAGTATTTCACGAACCAGTTGGCCGTCTTTAGCTCTATGCAGGGTATACACATGCGGGGTAGCTACATTGGTAAAAGAGTTAATAAAATAGGTATAATCTGCGCTGAAAGAAGCTGAATTCATACCAGTTTTATCGGTAAGTCTTTTTTTGTTTTTTCCATTTGGCTTTATAGAGTAAACATCGCGATTAACACTTCCGTTCTCTGTACTCTGGTAGTAGATCTTATCTTCTTTAGCATCATAACCGTAATAATTGGTCACCTCCCAATCTCCACTCGTTACCTGGTCTATGAGCTCTCCCTCTTCATCATAATGATATATATGATTGTAACCATCCTTTTCACTTGTCCAGATAAAACTATTATCCTTTAAGAAAGTAAGATTATCGGTAATGTCCACGTAAGCATCATCGGTTTCATTTAGGACAATTTCGGTATCATTATCTTTAGCATCTACAAAAATGAGATCAAGGTCATTCTGAGCTCTATTAAGCACCTGTACACTCAACAACATTGGATCTGCCGTCCATTTGATTCTTGGAATATAAATATCGCTCTTTGCTCCAATTTCAATTTCTGAAGCAGATGTAGCCACATCATATTTATCACCAAGATCTATCTCACTGGATTCTTCAGATTTCACGTCGTACATATGCAAGCTCACTTCAGAATTCAGTTCCCCGGCTTTAGGGTATTTAAATACATGCTGACTCGGGTAAAGGTCCTTTCCAAACATGTCCATGGAAAATTCCGGTACTCTGGATTCATCAAATTTGATATAAGCTAATTTTTCTCCGGTTGGATTCCATTCGAACGCCTTTACGAAAGAAAATTCCTCTTCGTAAACCCAATCGGTAACTCCATTAATAATCTCGTTCAATTTTCCATCCTTGGTCACCTGGGTTCTTTCCCCGTTTTTAAGGTTAAGAATGTAAATGTTATTTTCAAACACATAAGCTACCTTGGTAGCATCTGGAGAAAAGGATGCCTCCTGGATTTTATGATCATATACTTTCTTCAGGCTCCTAGTGTTTATATCGTATACATAAAAGATCTCTTTCGAAGACCT
>JBFIMP010000147.1:0-6776 GCA_041611635.1 Christiangramia sp. | reverse complement strand
TCTTCACCTCCTGTAAATGGGAATGCCGTTCTCTTATCTCCTTTAAAGTCTTCCAGACCCAGCTCCTGAAGGCCTGGGATTTTTGTATTCTTGGAAAAATTTGATTGGTCGCATGTTTTTGGAGTTTCTATAAGATCTCTAACCTTGGAGTTTTTCTCACATGCTTTTCTAAAAGCAGTATATACTTTTGGAATATCTTGAAACGAATCGAAAGGAATGTCTTCTGGATGAAAAAGAAATTGCTGGTAAAAGGATTTGAAATCAACTTTTTCCGAAGCTTTAATCACAGCATTTTCAACGTTTTTTTCTTCCTCTGTCCACTCCTTCTGAAAGTAAACTGCCTCTATATCGTAGTCTTTGATCAAATCAGGAATGATCTTCTCAGGTTTTTTCTGGTATATCAAGAGCGGAATATTCAGAGAGCCGAGATTCTTCTGAAGTTCTGCAATGGTTTCGATCAAAAACTTCGCCCTGAATTTTCCGGTTTTTATAAATCCAAACCTGTCCTTCTGGTAATGTCTCGGATCGAAGCAATAAATCCCAATTACTCTATCATGCTTTTTGGAAGCAGTATTCAGTGCTTCGTGATCTTTGGTTCTTAGATCGTTTCTATACCATACCAGGCCGGTGCTCATATTTTATTTTTTCGGCATTTTTCACTGCAATACTTTACGTTATCCCAGTCTCTCTGCCATTTTTTTCTCCATTTAAACGGTCTGCCACATACGGGACAGATCTTTTCCGGAAGGTTTTCTTTTTTCATTAATTTTTTGCCTTGCTAAAAAAGGATTTTACTTCCTGGTTTGGCCGGGCATAATGGAACCTATCTATAAGGCTGGGAAGAGAATATCCATCCAGGCCGTTAATGGCAACCGTACCGGCATCATCCAGACGTAACCAGCCATCTGGCATTTGTATTCCCTCATCAAAATAAATATGTTCGATAGCAGCCACTACAAGCAACGTGTCATTTTCTTTTATATGATATTCATTAAGATATTTGCAGCCTAACTTCACTTCAGACTGTTTTACATATGGGGCATGGAAATCATCCAGGTATTCTTCATTAAGTCCTGTCTTATGAAATTCTGAAATGTCTTCGTCATATTTTGCGGCAGTATGGTGTGCCTGTTCAATCATTTTCTCATGGATATGATTTACAGTGAAATAGGAGGTTTCCTTGATATTTTTATAGGTATTCCTGGATACATTTAGCGGCCTGGTGACAAATCCAAGCATTGCAGGGTCACTGCCCATGTGAGTGATAGAGCTAAAAACTGCCACATTCGGGTTTCCGCTTTTAGATTTTGTAGCTATAAGATTAGCAGATTTATACCCAGTACAGCTGTTTATTAGATTTAAACGGAAGATTTTTTCCATCTTCTCGATCTCACTTGCTTTAATATGTTTCATAAAAAAAAGGCCAGTTTTTATACTGACCTCAATTTATAGAATGCTTTTTTAAAAGCTGTTAATGTATTTTTAAATTAAGCCTGATTTTCCATTTTATTAATGGCCATTTCATACTCTTCCATGGCTTCCCTGATTGCGTCAATATTATCTGAAGCTTTCTGGTGGGCATCTTCCATGACCTTTTCCAGATTTTTGTCGGGATGTTGAAATAAGTCGGTGATCACATGATTGATTTTGTCGATAATACTGCTTTGAGTATTCTTAATATCTTCCAGTCTGTTTAAAGTAGACCTCATGTGGTCGAGTTTTTCCTGATCCATAATTTATATGTTTTAGTTCTTACTAATTTACTTTAACATCTAGAGGGTCCAAAAACTCTTAACAGCTTTTACAACAGCTTTATAAAAATATTATGAAACCTTTTCTCCCTCGTAAGCTGGATAGTCGGTATATCCTTCCTTCCCTGTTGTATAGAACGTATCCTCATCATATTCGGCAATAGGCCATTTATTTTTGAACCGCTCTGGAAGATCTGGGTTAGAAATAAATAATTTGCCATATGCCACCAGGTCTGCATCTCCTTCTTCGATCACTTTGTTTCCAGATTCGCGGTCGAAGCCATTATTAATCATTAAAGTGCCCTTGTAAATTTTGCGATAGTGTTTGGCGATGTTTTTTACCAGGTAGGGTACATCGCTCACATCTGTAAATGGTTCTGATAGGTGAACATAGGCCAGGTCGTAAGCATTCAGTTTTTCGATGATATAGTCGAAGGTCTCGATGCTTTCTTCAGTAGCAATTATTCCAAATGATTTATGAAGTGAAGGGTTAAATCTGCAGCCTATCTGATTTTCTGGCCATACTTCGGTGATCGCATCCAACACGTCAAAGAAAAAGCGTGCTCTATTCTGTATGCTACCACCATATTCATCGGTTCTTTGATTTGCATTTTTATTGAAGAATTGGTGGAATAAATAGCCATTAGAAGAATGTATTTCTACTCCGTCAAATCCTGCATCTTTAGCTATTTGGGAGGCATGCTTGAATTCCTGGATAGTTTCCTGGATCTCCTGGATACTCATTTCTTTTGGCTCTGTAGTTTGTTCAAAACCTTCGGGAGTGTATACTTTAGAATTAGGATTTACCGCGCTTGGAGCTAATGGTTTATTACCGTTATGGAATTTTGGATGGGAAATTCTTCCTACATGCCATAATTGGATAAAGATCTTTCCATCTTTTTCATGAACAGCATCCACAACTTTCTTCCAGCCTTCAACTTGTTCCGGGGTATGAATTCCCGGGGTATTTACATAACCAACAGCTCTTTCTGAAACCTGTGCGCCCTCGGTGATTATTAATCCCGCTCCGGCACGTTGCGTATAATATTCCACATGCATGTCTGTAGGTTTGTTTTCATCATTATCGGCTCTACTTCTGGTCATAGGAGCCATGATTACCCTATTTTTCAGGGTGATATTCCCAAGTTTGTAGGGTTCTAACAGGGCTTGTTTTTCTGTGCTCATATATTTTTTTCTTTAAAATTACCTGATAAGATCAAGCTTAGCTGTTAATTAAATTATAAATGAAGTTTTGGTGCAGTAGCTGTCTTTATTCGCTTATGCCAGTCAGTTTCATATTTATTAAGTAATTTCGCAATTAGAAATAACCGGAATCTTCAGGCAATTTTCAAACCTCTGCCAGGGATTTATTTTTCAATTCGATACATGCAAAAAGAAAAAGATGTAGCAATAGTGGGATCGGGACTTGTTGGATCCTTACTGGCTATTTTCCTCCGGAAACAGGGACATAAAGTAACTGTATTTGATCGCAGGCCAGATGTGCGTAAAGTTCAGTTCTCAGGTAGATCCATAAACCTGGCGATGTCTAATCGTGGCTGGAAGGCTTTGCGTGAAGCAGGGGTGGAAGAGGAGATAAGAGGTCTGGCACTTCCCCTGGATAAAAGGGCGATGCATGTTGAAGGTCAGCCGGTATATTTTCAAAAATATGGAGAAGAAGGTGAAGCGATATATTCCATTTCCCGGGGTGTTCTAAATAGAAAAATGATAGACCTTGCTGAAAATGCGGGTGCGAAATTCAAATTTGAAGAGAAGATCTGGGATGTAGATATGGAAGCAGCCAGGCTTTATACGGGGGAATCTGAAAAAAGCGTCTGGAAAGAATATAAATTCGATCTTATTTTTGGTGCAGATGGAGCCTTTTCCAGGGTGCGTCATAAAATGCAGCGCCAGAGCAGGTTCAATTACTCCCAGCACTTCATAGATGTTGGATATAAAGAGCTTACCATTTTAGCAAATGAGGACGGTAGCCATAGACTGGATAACTCTTCTTTCCATATATGGCCCAGAGGAAATTTTATGCTTATCGCTATGCCTAATCTGGATGGGACTTTCACCTGTACCTTGTTCATGCCTTTCGAGGGAGAAATCTCTTTTGAAAGTATTAAAAATGAACAGGATGCAGACGCATTTTTTGAAAATTACTTTCCAGATATAAAGGATGAGATCTCAAATTTGAAAAAGGATTTCTTTAAAAACCCAACCAGTGCCATGGTGACCATTAAATGTTTTCCATGGTCATATTATGATAAGATCACACTTGTAGGTGATTCTGCTCATGCTATTGTGCCATTCTATGGTCAGGGCATGAATGCTGGTTTCGAAGATATTTCTGTTTTGAATGATAAGATGAACAAGTACGGGGATAACTGGGAACAGATCTTTGAAGAATACCAGAATGAAAGAAAGCCGAATGCAGATGCAATAGCAGAACTTAGTTATCGCAATTTTATAGAAATGAGTTCTAAAACGGCAGATCCTATGTTTCTTTTAAGGAAGAAGATCGAAAAGAAATTTGCTCAGGAACATCCAGAGCTTTGGATACCCTTATATTCACGGGTCACTTTTTCTGATAAAGCCTACGCCGATGCCTTAAAAATTGGAGATTATCAACGGGGGATCATGGATAAGGTTATGAAAATTCCACAGATAGAAGAAAAATGGGATAGCGAAGAAGTAGAGAGAGAGATGATTAAACTTATCAAAAAATAAAGCCCGCTGTAGAGCAGGCTTAAATTATTATTTATACTGTAGATCAATAGTTTCCTTTAATAAAGAATTGAAATTTGGATTTAATGTGAATGTTGATTCTCTTTCAAAAGCTCAGGAAATTTCGATTTGAACCTATTAAGTCTTGGAATCGATACATTTCTGATGTAAGGATTGTTAGGATTGTTCTCTTCATAATTCTGGTGGTAGTCTTCTGCTTTCCAGAATTTTTGAAACGGTAAAACTTCAGCAGCAATAGGTTCATCATAATCTTTCGCGACTTCTGCCTTAACTTCCTCAATTATTTTTTTCTGTTCTTCGTTCTGGTAGAAAATTATCGATCTGTATTGCGAACCTCTGTCAGGTCCCTGGCCATTTACCTGGGTTGGGTCCTGAGAGCCAAAATATACCCGAACCAGGGTTTTGAAACTTACCACTTCTGGATCATAGATCACTTCAACAGCTTCGGCATGACCCGTTTTACCAGTATTGCTTTGCTCGTAGGTTGGATTTTTAGTATGACCACCGGAATATCCTGAAATAGACTCCTTGACGCCCTTAACGCTTTCATACACTGCTTCGACACACCAGAAGCAGCCACTGGCGAAATAGGCTTTTTTCATACCATCCTGCACAGATACTTCTACAGGTTCGGCGTTGGCGATCTCAGGTTTGGTAGCGTTGCTTTTTTCAGCCTGATTTCCACAAGCTAATAATACCAGGCTAATAAAGTTTAAAAACAAAAATTTCATAGTTATTTCTTTTTATAGTTTCCTTCTAGGGTTTTCTTTCCAAGTAATGCGTAGTCTATCGCGATCTCGCCATCTATTCTAAATCCTTTCCAATCAAGCTTAAGATCACCGTTAGGCTCCGGGCTTAAGACTGCAATTGGCATACCAGTCTCAAATTTATCCCACGGAATTTTTTCAGCAGGGGTTTTGTCAGATCTGCTTTTATAGAAAATATTGATGTTATTTCCATCCTGCTCAAAGCGAGCATAGATGTACATCTCGTTTTCTTTGAGACATAATTCTGAAGTTCCCCCAATAGAAACTTCAAGACAATAACATTTACAGGATAGGTCTTCCTGCTGATCTGTTTTTAAATAAGTTCCGGAATGCGCTTTTTCTAAATCAGAATTTTCGCGTCGATCTCCTTCAGGTTTTACATTTTCTTCCGGAGTTTCTTCAACTACATTTATTGGTTGGTCCTGGGCAGAAGTGCCGAGGTCATTTTTATATTCTAAAGAATCATTTTTGGTTGATAGGTTATCTTTCTTTTTCCCGGAATCATTACAGGAAATCAGACATACGCTAAAGCATATAAGCAAAATCAAAGCTCTCATTTTCATCGAAATTGGGTTCTCTAAAGATAGACCATAAATCATCGATTAATGTGAAATACATGTTAATCAAGCAAAGGATTGAATTTAGGGCATAAAAAAACTGCCTGAAAAACTTTTGCTTCAGATCCTGAGATCTTACTGTTATTTTCCAGGCAGTTAAAAGATTAAGGCTGTCTATAAAGGTTTAGAACCTTTTGAACATACCTTCCATTTTTTCCTGCTCTTCTTTAGCCAGTTCTTCGTCTACCAATATTCTACCACTGTGCTCATCTGTGATGATCTTTTTGCGACCAGCGATTTCCATGATCACCTGTGGAGGTATAGTAAAAAATGAACCACCAGAAGCTCCACGCTCTACAGGTACAACTGCAAGACCGTTCTTAACATTACTTCTTATTCTTTTGTAAGCGGTAACAAGTCTCTCTTCGATATTTTTCTCATATTCTTTAGACTTATCGATAAGAGCCTGCTCTTCTTTCTCAGTCTCTTTCAGGATCTCATCAAGCTCACCTTTTTTGTGCTTAAGATGTGCTTCACGCTCAGCAAGTTTTTCTTTGGTTTGAGCAATTATTTCTTTTTTCTGCTCGATCTTCACCTTATATTCCTTGATGTGCTTCTCAGAAAGTTCGATCTCAAGCTCCTGGAATTCTACTTCTTTACTTAAAGCGTTGAATTCTCTGTTGTTACGAACATTCTTCTGTTGCTCAGAATATTTTTTGATCGTAGTTTTAGACTCCTCGATCTGGTTCTTCTTGTTCTTGATGTCATTTTCAATGACTTCTATGTCTGCATCCAGTTTCTCCAGGCGTCTGTTTAAACCTGCTACTTCATCTTCCAGATCTTCTACTTCCAGAGGTAATTCACCACGTACGTTTCTAATTTCATCAATTCGCGAATCCACCAACTGAAGATCGTACAGTGATCTTAACTTCTCTTCTACAGTAACATCGTTT
>JBFIMP010000146.1:0-6780 GCA_041611635.1 Christiangramia sp. | reverse complement strand
AGCTGCAACCAGGAAATTTTAATTTTGAGCTTACCTATAGTACGCTGGGTATAATCGAATATTATGATGAAATATTCAGGCATCATTTTAGATCTGAAAAGGCAGATTTCCAGGAAAGACTTACCAAGACATTCGAGCTTATTGCTTCACATGAAGAAAATCTTGCTACGCTTCTTTTAGATTATCTCAATAGCGTACCAGAAGTCAGGATCATTGGAAATACAGATGCCGATAAATCTAAAAGAGTACCAACCATCTCATTTGTTCATGAGAAATATAAAAGCAATGAGATCGTAGAAAAAGTGGACGGTCACGGGATCGGGATCAGGTTTGGGGATTTCTATGCGAAAAGATTAATTCAGGCTTTGCAACTTGAAGAAAAGAACGGTGTGGTTCGGGTAAGCCTGGTGCATTATAACACAACCAAGGAAGTTAAAAAATTGATCAGCGTATTTAAAGGAATATTTTAGACTAACGGTAACGCCAAAAAACGCGATTAAAAGGAACTTTGATCCCAAAATAGACTGCGGTTCTTCGCACATGATCTTTCACCACCTCGAATAATTCGGCTTGTGCTCCGAGTTCAAAAGTGATACTGTTCCTTATCCTGTAGGAGGTTGTTAGTTTTAGCGGCATGCTGATAACCCGAATGTCTTCTTCTTTTACAGTACTGCCATAATCTGGTGCTTCCTGGATAAATGAAGCCCCTATTCCGGCTCCAAAATACCAGTTCTTGATATGCCTGAAAGGATCAAAATTAACATAGGGCATAAAGGTTAGTGCGTTATAGTAATTGTCTTTCTCTAATTTTGAAGTAGTCGTTTTTTGGTAAAACAGCTCTGCTCCCAGTCCCGTTTTTGGCCATAAATAATAGATAAAGTATACTCCCGCGCCAAAATTTGGTTCGAAACCAGACATTGAAAATCCTTCTCCATTACCGTTACCAAATACATCATTTGCCACATATAAGGAGGTATGCTCATAATTGAACATGGGACCTATCTCATAATCTCTGTAACGCTGACTGTAACTGTGAATGGAAAAAAGGATGACCAGGAGAAAAAATAATTTCTTAATCATAGACCAGTTTCCTTTCAGTTTGAAAAAGCTTAAGCTTAGCTGCCCTGAAATTAAAGAATAAGCCTGAATCTGTCAAGTTTAAATTGGCAGGTCCAGGCTTTTAATTTTTAAAGTTTCTTAAGATCCTTTGCCTCAGCTTTACCTGCTTCCTTAATGCTGATGGCAAAACCACCTCCCGGTGCCGATAATTGAGCAAGTTTCGATTTGCTATCCACTCTGTATTTTTTGATCTCATAGGCCTGAGGGTTCAGCCTGTAGTGAGCAGATGGTGCATCTGAATAAATTGTGGCAATATAGATCTTTCCCTTATCCAGGAAATCGAATTTTATCTTGGCAGTCCTGGCATCATCGCCATTCACATTACCCACGAACCAGTTAGTACTTCCTTTTTCCTTTCTGGCTACAGTAACATAATCTCCCGGCTCTGCTTCCAGGTAAATACTCTTGTCCCAGTCTACTGCGACATCCTTTATAAATTGGAAGGCATCTGGAAATCTCATATAATTTTCAGGGAGATCTGCTGCCATCTGTAACGGGCTGTACATAGTCACATATAATCCCAGTTGGTTAGCAAGGGTGCTGTTAACATGAGACCCATTTTCAGGATTTAGTTTAGAAAGGTCCATTTCGAATATCCCCGGAGTATAATCCATAGGACCTCCCAGTAACCTGGTGAAAGGCAAAACCGTTACATGGTTAGGCTTTGAACCTCCAAAAGACTGGTACTCGGTACCACGTGCAGATTCGTTCCCTATAAGGTTTGGATAGGTACGGGCGATCCCGGTAGGTCTCACCGCCTCGTGGGCATTCACCATGATTTTGTAATCAGCCGCTTTTTCCAGAGCGTACTGATAATGATTTACCAGCCACTGGCTGTAATGGTTCTCTCCACGTGGTAGAATATCTCCTACATAACCGCTTTTTACCGCAGGATAACCATATTTGTTCATGAACTGGTAGGCGGTATCTAAATGCCTTTCATAATTACGAACAGATGATGAAGTTTCATGATGCATGATCATTTTAACTCCCTTACTTTCAGCATAGTTTTGTATTTCTGTCACATCGAAATCTGGGTACGGAGTTACAAAGTCGAAAACATAATCCTTGGAATGACCAAACCAGTCTTCCCAGCCAATGTTCCAGCCTTCAACAAGAACCCCGTCGAAACCATGTTCAGCAGCAAAATCTATATATTCTTTTACATGCTCGGTATTGGCGGCGTGTTTCCCGTTTGGCTTAGCCTCTTCGAAGTTCGTTTCTCCCAGTTTTACCGCTTTAAATTCATCGGTATAATTCCATGAACTCTTACCGGTGATCATCTCCCACCAAACCCCGATATATTTCATTGGCTTGATCCAGGAAGGATCTTCGATAGCTATTGGCTCATTTAGATTATATGTTAGTTTTGAAGCAAGTATATCGCGAGCATCATCACTTACCATGATTGTTCTCCAAGGTGAAACTGTTGGAGCCACAAGATATCCCTTATCCCCATTTACATCTGGAGTTAACCAGGATTCAAAGACCATCTTCTCATCGTCCAGGTTAAGGTGCATGGTTGCATAGTCTATAAGTGCCGCTTCATGTAAATTGATATATAAACCGTCTGCAGTCTTCATCATCAATGAGGTCTGCACCCCGGTATTGGAGAAAGAAGTCTGGGAAATATTTGCAGTGATCGCGGTTTCCATGGTCCCTCTTATCTCAGATAGTTTAGATTCTGTATAATCATATTCCTGGGTATCATAGTCTCCAGGAATCCAGAAAGCAGTATGATCTCCAGCCATAGCGAATTGTGACCTTTCTTCCTTGATCACAAAATGCCCAAGGTTGTCCTGCTGCGGAAATTCATATCTAAAACCAAGCCCATCATTAAAAAGTCTAAAACGTAGTATTAGATTTCTATTTGTTTCCTCCTGAAGCAGGTTTACTTCCAGTTCGTTATAATGATTCCTTATTTCTTTTTCCTCTCCCCAAACCGGTTCCCAGGTCTCGTCGAAAGTAGATTCTTCGGTTTCAGAAATACTGAAACCAGATAAAAGGTCTTTTTCGTCTCTCAGATCATAACCTAGTTTACTGGGCTTTATCACGGCCTGATTTTTATAAGTTAGACTATAAACGGGAGTTCCATCTTCCTGAAGAGAAAATTGCATTTCCAGCTCGCCATTTGGTGACTTTAGATTTTGAGCAATCGCAACCTGAATGGAAACCAGGCATAAAAGAGTAAATAGTAGAGTTTTTTTCATTTTAGGTTCTTTAAAAAAGAATGGCCGGGATTAGCCCGACCGGGTTATTCTTATAAAATTAAATTGTTTATCCAATCGCCTGTTTAAGATCTGCAATCAGGTCCTCTTCATCTTCCACCCCTACACTAAGTCTAATTAAGGAATCCACGACCCCAATCTTTTCTCTTTCAGCTTTAGGGATAGAAGCATGCGTCATACTTGCAGGATGACCAGCCAGAGATTCCACTCCGCCAAGGGATTCAGCCAGGGTGAAAACCTTAAGTTTTTCGAGGATGCTGGTAGCACTCTTCAATGTGTTTTCTTTAGTGCTAAAAGAGATCATTCCACCAAAACCTGACATCTGTTTTTTCGCGATATCATGGTTTGGATGATCTTCGAATCCCGGCCAGTAGACCTTATCGATCTTTGGGTTAGATCTTAGGAATCTCGCCACAGCCCCACCATTCTCGCAATGACGCTGCATTCTAAGGTGCAGAGTTTTTATACCTCGCAGCACCAGGAAACTGTCCATAGGACCACATATTGCCCCGCTTGCATTTTGGATAAAATAGAGCTTATCTGCAAGTCCCTTATCCTTAACTACAAGACCTCCCATAACTATATCACTATGCCCGCCAAGGTATTTAGTAGCGCTGTGCATAATGATATCTGCACCTAGCTCTAAGGGCTGTTGCAGGTATGGCGTCGCAAAAGTATTATCTACCGCCAGTAAGAGATCGTGTCTTTTAGCCACCTTAGAAACCGCTTCGATATCGATGATATTCATCATAGGGTTTGTTGGAGTCTCTACCCAGATTAGCTTTGTATCTTTATTAATATATTCCTCTATACGACCCGCATCCTGCATCCCTACAAAATGAAATTTTATTCCAAGACCCTCGAAGATCTTAGTAAATAACCTGTAGGTTCCGCCATAAAGATCATTCGTAGAAATAATCTCATCACCGGGTTTAAATAGTTTTAAAACCGCGTCTATAGCCGCAAGTCCCGAACCGAAAGCAAGTCCGTAATTTCCATTTTCCAGGCTGGCCAGAGACTTTTCCAGAGCAGACCTTGTTGGATTGGCGCTTCTGGAATATTCAAATCCCTTGTGTCCTCCCGGGGTACTTTGAGAGTAAGTACTCGTTTGATAGATGGGAGGCATCACCGATCCGTATGCCGGGTCTGTATTTTCCTGGCCACCATGTATGGTCTTAGTATTGAACTTCATTATTCGATAATTAAAAGGTTTCGATCTTTCATAAAAAGACTGAGAAGAATAAAGGCTTCCGTAACAAATTTTTAGTTCAGAAAAACCGAAAAACAAATGTAGTGAGCCTGTTGGGCAATCACAAAATTGCCTTTACCTTTATGGCTTTATTTAACACCTATTTATCGTGAAAAGATTATTTGCCGCCCTCTTACTGCTCTTCCTGAGTATTTCCTGTGCCCATGATAAAAAAGAAGAAGAAAAAGATACGATAAAAACCCTCTCATTTTCATCCAAAACCATCGAAAAAAGCCTGAATGATTGCCTTCCTGAAAACGGGGAATGCACCTTTATTTCCCTGAATTTTCCATTAGCAGAGAACGGAAAGGGAGAAGCTGAAAAGATCAATGAACAAATTGAGAACTTTCTCGTAAAAACTGTTGATTTCCAGGATGAAGGTATTGTTGAAAAACCAGAAGAACTGGTTAAGAATTTTATAAGGGATTATAAGGAAACCGCCAGCGATTTTCCTGAATATGAACTGCCCTGGGAAGCCACCATTAATGGGAAAGTAAATTTCCGGTCTACTTCTGTGATATCCATAAAATTCAATACAGATATGTTCACAGGAGGCGCACACGGTTATCGCAGCACCAACTATTTAAATTTTGATCCTGAAACAGGGAAAATATTGAATGCTGAAGACCTCTTTAATTCAGAATTCATCACTTTTGCCGAAGATGACTTCAGGAGAAAAAATGATATTCCGCTTGAGGGGAATATTAACAGCACCGGAATGTTCTTTGATAATGATGAATTTCATTTGCCAAAAAACATTGGTATTACCCAAAACAGTATTATCCTGCATTATAATGCTTATGATATCGCACCGTATTCTGCCGGTGATTTTATAATGAAATATCCACGAACTCAAATTCAGCAATTTTTAAAATTGAAGAAATAAGCACTAGATCTTTAAAATTAAGTCCCATTAGCATGAAAAAAATATATCACCTTTCTACCTGCGATACTTGCAAAAGGATCATTAAGGAACTGGACCTGCCAGATTCATTTACATCTCAGGATATTAAAACAGAAGAAATCACCGAAGCTCAGCTTGATGAAATGAAACAGTTTTCTGGAAGTTATGAATCTCTTTTTAGCAAAAGAGCTAGATTATATAAAGAGAGAGATCTAAAAAATAAAGATCTGAAAGAAGAGGATTTTAAGAACCTCATCCTTGAGCATTATACTTTTTTAAAAAGGCCAGTGATCATCCATGAAGAGCAGATTTTTGTTGGAAATTCCAAGAAGAATGTTGCTGCTGCAAAAGAATCTATTCATGGATAAAAGCCGGCTTTTGGCAATCCTGGCGGCCTTTCTTGCCAGTGCTATCTATGGGGTTAACCATACCATAGCAAAAGGATTAATGCCTTTGTATATCGAACCATTCGGCTTTATACTTTTAAGAGTTACCGGCGCAGCCATGCTTTTCTGGATCATAAGCCTGTTTGCCCCAAAGGAGAAGATCGCAACTTCAGACTGGCCAAGAATACTGGGATGTGCGGTGTTCGGGATGGTTCTTAATATGCTGTTCTTTTTTAAAGGTTTAAGCCTTTCCACGCCAATCAACAGTTCGGTGATTATCACTCTTTCCCCGGTCATGGTACTAATCCTTGCTTCTATCCTTATCAAGGAGCGTATAACCTTACTAAAGACCCTCGGCATCATAGTAGGAATGGCAGGAGCCCTCGTTTTGGTGATTTTCAGCAAGGGAGAAAATTTTAACGCGCCCAATATTCCCCTGGGGAATCTATTGTTTATTGTGAATGCCTTTTCTTATGGGTTATACCTTATTCTGGTAAAACCACTAACCAAGAAATATCACGCGATCACTTTAATGAAATGGCTTTTCTTTATTGCCATTTTTATTAACCTGCCGGTAACCTATTCTGAATTTGTAGCTGTAGACTGGGTAAACCTGCCTTTTAGTGCCATCTGGAAAATGGGATTTGTTGTGCTGGGTACAACATTCATGACTTATTTACTCAATATTTATGCGCTTAAACAATTATCTCCTTCTACGATTAGTGCATTTATTTACTTACAACCCCTCATTGCGATTAGCTTTGCAATATCTGTGGGAGCAGACAGACTTACCTGGGTAAAAGGAATTGCTGCCGCTCTTGTGTTTATAGGGGTTTACATGGTAAGCGTAAAAAAGACCAAGGTAAAGCCTTAACTAATTTGATCTTTACTATT
>JBFIMP010000145.1:0-6783 GCA_041611635.1 Christiangramia sp. | reverse complement strand
CATCCTTTAAAGGCTGGGCAGCATACCGGCTGGATGCTGCTATCTTATAAAGGAAAAACCACCGTTTCTTCTTCACAGAAGCAAATAAGAAAAAGCACTTCTACAGATGGGGAATTCGACATTAGCGAAATACCGCTTAATAGGAATTTTGAAGGAGAGATCATTGCGGATGTACTGACAGATGAAAGCCCCAAATCCTTTTGGGTGGCTCAATCGAATGATGATAAACAATGGGTAGAGATCGAAATGCGGGCTCCCGGGAAAATCTATGCAATGCAGATCAATTTTCATGATGAGGAGTCTGGTATTTATACCAGGACCGAAGGATTGAGACATCGATTCACAATAGAAGTATCAGAGAACGGTGAGGACTGGCAGATGATCGTGGATAGAAGCAATAGTTTTGAAGATACACCTAATGCCTATATCACCCTGAATAGGCCGGTAAAGGCTAGGTTTGTTCGCTATAACAATGTGAAAGTTCCTGGGAATAATTTTGCCTTATCAGAGATGAGGATATTCGGCAAAGGACTGGGCAAAAAACCTTCCAAGGTAAAAGGATTTAGGATAGAACGCCAGGAAGATAGGAGGGATGCCTCCTTCCAGTGGGAGCCGGTGCAGGGAGCCCAGGGTTATAACATTCGCTGGGGAATAGCTCCAGATAAATTATACCAGTCCTGGCTCATCTACGATAAGAACGATCATTTTATGCGTAACCTGGACCGTGATACCAGATATTATTTCAGTATAGAGGCATTTAATGAAAATGGGATCTCATTGAGGTCAGATATAATTGAAATAGAGTAAATAAAAAACCAAATAGCAAATATAAAGAATAGGAAAATGAGAAAAATCTATGTTTCAATAACCCTCATATTATGTTTGGGAGTATCTGTAATGAAGGCTCAGGAAAGAATTCCTGAAGTTGAAGAGTTGCTTTCAAAGATGAGCCTCGAGGAAAAGATAGGGCAGCTCAACCTTCTAACACCTGGTGGTGGTGTAGCTACCGGAGCGGTGGTTAGTAAAAATGTTGAAGACAAAATTAAGGCTGGAAAGGTCGGTGGATTATTCGGAGTATCGGGCCCGGAAAAGATCAGGATGGCCCAGGAATATGCAGTAAATGATACCCGCCTTGGTATTCCATTATTAATAGGATCTGATGTGATCCATGGTTACAAAACCACGTACCCCATTCCACTGGGAACTTCTGCCAGCTGGGATATGGAGCTTATAAAGCAGTCGGCCCAGATGGCGGCAAAAGAAGCCACCGCAGATGGGATCAACTGGAATTTTTCGCCCATGGTAGATATCGCCAGAGATCCAAGATGGGGAAGGATCGCTGAAGGAGCCGGTGAAGACCCTTATTTAGGTTCACAAATAGCAAAAGCCGTGGTGCATGGATACCAGGGAGAAGATCTTACCAATCCAGAAACCATGCTGGCAACCGTAAAGCACTTTGCTCTTTATGGAGCGGCAGAGGCTGGACGTGACTACAATACCGTAGATATGAGCCGTCTTAAAATGTTCAACGAATATTTTCCGCCTTACAAAGCGGCAATTGATGCTGGTGTTGCCAGTGTTATGAGCTCCTTTAATGATGTAGACGGAGTACCGGCATCAGGGAATAAATGGCTTTTAACCGATGTTCTTCGAGACCAGTGGGGATTTGACGGATTTGTAGTTTCAGATTATACCTCGGTGAATGAGATGATTGCCCACGGTCTGGGTGACCTGCAGGCAGTTTCAGCTTTATCTCTTAAAGCAGGTCTCGATATGGATATGGTAGGAGAAGGTTTTCTAACCACTCTCGGGAAGTCTGTCGAAGAAGGAAAGGTTACCGAAGCAGAAATCACCACAGCTGCGAGAAGAATTCTTGAAGCAAAACATAAACTTGGTTTATTTGAAGATCCTTATCGTTATCTGGATAATGATCGTCCTGGAACAGATATTTTAACTGAAGAGAATAGGGCTCTGGCTCGTAAAGCAGCCAGCAGATCTTTTGTTTTGCTTAAAAAGCATAATGATATACTTCCACTCGCAAAAGAAGCTAAGATCGCTTTAATTGGTCCTTTAGCTAATAATAAGAACAACATGTTAGGGACCTGGGCACCAACAGGAAACCCTTCAGTTTCTATTCCCATTCTTGAGGGAATGAAAAATGTAGCGCCTAATGCAGATATAACTTATGCGAAAGGAGCGAATATTTCCAATGATTCAGCTTTCGCTAAAAAGGTAAATGTATTTGGTGAAAGAATCCAGATCGCAGACGAGTCTCCTGAAACCCTACTAAAGGAGGCTCTAGATCTGGCTAATAAGTCTGATGTTGTAGTTGCGGTAGTTGGAGAGGCTACCGAAATGAGTGGAGAAGCTGCCAGTCGTACAGATATTACCATTCCAGATTCGCAGAAGAAATTGATCAGGGAACTTGCTAATACCGGTAAACCTGTAGTTATATTATTAATGAGCGGGAGACCACTGGATATTTCAGAAGAGATGCAACTGCCAGTAAGTATTTTACAGATCTGGCATCCCGGTGTGGAGGCTGGAAATGCGGTGGCCGATGTTGTTTTCGGAGATTATAATCCTTCAGGGAAATTAACAGCCACCTGGCCAAGAAATGTTGGACAGGTTCCAATTTATTACGCTGTGAGAACGACAGGAAGACCAGGACCGGAATCTGGAGAATTTCAGAAATTTAAAACCAATTACCTGGATTCACCTAATACTCCGTTGCTACCTTTCGGATACGGTTTAAGCTATACAACATTTGAATACAGTAATGTGAAGGCAAAATCCGCTGAAATGGCAGCTGACGGTTCTATAGAATTAACTGCCACCGTTACCAATACCGGTGATTTTGATGGGGAAGAGGTAGTGCAGCTTTACATACACGATAAAGTGAGAAGTATCACTCCACCGGTAAAAGAGTTAAAAGGATTTCAGAAGCTAAGGTTGAAAAAAGGAGAATCTAAAACGGTTGTTTTTAAGGTAACTGCGGAAGACCTGAAATTTTATAATTCTCAACTGGAATATGTTTTTGAACCAGGCGAATTTGAATTTTTCATAGCCGGTAGCTCAGACGCTGACTTTAAAGGTTCATTCCAACTAAAAAATTAAACTCCTATAGTTTTAGTTTGTGTAGCCCTGGTGAGATATTTTCATCGGGGCTTTTTTTATAGCTTCTCCAGCTTGGTGCCAGAGATAAAGGTCTTTCCCTCTCTCGGTTTGAATTCGATATTTATTCGGCATTTACTAATAATTTCATAACTGATCTGCACCGCCTGAAGGGTTCCATATTCCCTGGCGAGATTCAGGTGTTCCCCAACTTCATTCCTATCTATGAGAATATCAATTTCTCTTAATATTTTTCAGAAGATTTTCTCTGAAAGAAATCCTTATGTTTTTGTAGTCTCTTTTCTTCTCCTGAAATGGCACCTAGAGTATATTCATCTTCTGAAATTTTTAGGCTGAACCTGCACGCCGTCCTAAAGCATGCGGTAAATCATCCTGTCTTCCCCCCGTGTTTTTTAAGGTATTCTTCAAATGATTTCGGGTATAGTGATTCATTAGGTGTTTTTATCGCTTCTACTCCCTCTACCATAATATGATGGCCTTATAGGGCTACGAACTGTTAATCACGGTCCTTATACCATTCCATGATCATGTCCGGGAATTAATTCATCGCCATCATTCCAGTATGAATGGGAATGCAGGTTTCCCTTATACCATTTTTTCTGCTGGGCATAATTTTGATTAATCCTGAAAAGACAAATTAGAACAGCCTTTAGAATTAAATACTTTTTCATTTATAGATACTTGATTGAATTTTTGTCTTGTTGAAAACTACCGTCTGAAGAAATTGGAAAACATCCGGTAAATATTCGAAAGGCATTCCAGAGATCTCATGCCGGGCATCCTGGAAACTGTAGAACAAATAAGAAGTATTTAACTGCTCCAACCTGTCTACTATCGTCTTTGAACCATCCAGGATGAGGTACCCGGGATCTGAATTTTTACAATAATGATGCGGGGCGGTGGCATATGGGACAAGGCTATCATCTGTTCCATGGAAAAAGATACCCGGGATGGCCAGGTCTTCTGTTATATACCTTACGTCTAAGAGTGCGCCCGCCAGCGACAATACCGCCGAAATATTGATTTCAGAATACTTTTCAGAATCCTTGAACATGAGCTGTGGATTGTATACCGCGTTCAGGACGGCTTCAGCTCCGGCACTGCTTCCTCCAACAATGATTTTGTTCTTATCGATCTGGAATTTTTCAGCATTCTTATGCATAAAGTGCACAGCATCCATAAAATCTTGAGCAGCCATCTGGAAAGTTTCTATCTTACCCGAAGCTTCAAAATCACACCCAAAACCGGTTTCTTTCCTTTTTAAGCGATATGAAATAAGTCCTACAGTATAACCTTTAGAGGCAGCAATTCTGGCAAACTTTACTTCCAGGGGGTTTTTGGGACTTCCACCGGAGAAACCTCCCCCATGCATAAATACTATAAGAGGAGTTTTTTCCTGAAATCCTGCAGGTTGGTAAAGATCAATCACCAGTTTTTCGCCTTCTTTTTCGGCATAAACCTCAGATTTTACGATCGCTACTTTATACAAACTGTCCGTGTATTTTTCCTGCGCTTCAACAACCTGTAAAGAAAAAATTATGAATATGAAAAAGATGAGGTGTTTCATGGATGCGAGAAAATTTAGAATTTTGAATATACTTAATTTTGTAGGGATAAATAAGTGGTAATTTCAGGTAGAAAATTTTATCTTCGCAGCGTTAATTTTGCATTATGAGTTTACAGGAAAAAGTAATGGCCGAAATGAAAGCGGCAATGAGGGCTAAGGACAGTGTTAAACTTGAGGCGATGAGAGCCGTAAAGGGAGCTATCTTACTGGCAAATACAGAATCTTCTTCTAAGGACGGGTTAACCGAGGAGGAAGAAATGAAGCTTTTGCAGAAACTTGTAAAACAACGTAAGGACAGCGCCCAGATATATAAGGAACAGGGGAGAGAAGATCTTGCCGTGCCAGAACTGGCGCAGGCTGAAGTTATTGAGCAATTCCTTCCTGAGCAAATGAGCGAAGCAGAGATCGAGGCTAAAGTAGATGAGATCATCGCCAAATCTGGAGCCTCTGGAATGCAGGATATGGGAAAAGTAATGGGAATGGCTACTGCTGAACTTGCTGGAAAGGCAGACGGAAAGACCATTTCTATGATCGTAAGAAAGAAATTAGCTTAAATAAAGCAATTGGTCACATTGAGTGTAGTCGCAATGTGAAATAAGGCCCCGTGGCGCAACTGAATAGCGCATCAGATTTCGGCTCTGAGGGTTGCAGGTTTGAATCCTGCCGGGGTCACAGAGTAATTAGCTCTAATAGAAAAAACGCCAAGCTTGCTTGAGCGTTTTTTTTTTTGGCGCCATTTTAAAAGTGGAGCTTATACGCTCGTTGCTAATCCTGTGTAAAAAACAAAAAAGTTAAGGCTTTCCTGACCGTTTATTAGAAGTGGAATTTCTGGTATACCTAAAGGTTAACAAAATAAAATGTCAGACCAGTTAAAGCAAACCGACCCTACTCAATTCACTTTCCCTCATTAGCCTGACATTTATTTTGAGATCATTGATTAAAAAAACCAATATCTTATTCTTTCATCAAATCTAAGCATCTTGTTTATTAAGAATTACGGAATTCCGTAATCATGTGAATTTTTTTGAGGTGCTTCGGAACTAATACAATTTGCATCAGGCTTTTAAGAACTCTGGTTTTTGAACTCCATATTTGATCTGGATGTTGAAATTCACCGGTATTTCTTGGCTTCCATAAAAATAATCTTAGTTTTGCTCAAAATAAGAATATGGCGTATAATAGGGGAATTCCCTTATTTTTTGATGCCCCTTTCCTCTATAATTTAACCTTACCAAAAAAATCAACTCCTAATGATTCAGGATTATAGTAATATTTACCGGAATATTATTTTAGTACTAAGTGTGGTCCTAGCTGTGTTTATAGTTTTTAAATATTTAACCTAAGCTTTCTTCCCGCCATCTTTTTGAAGAGTACATTTTATTCGAATTGAAATAAAAGTTTATAGAACAAGATTCAAATAATGTGTTTTTTGAATTTTTTAAGCCTTAGCGTTAAATCTTATATAAATAGTTTCAGGGAGAAAGCTTATCTGATAAATTAGCCATCATAGTTAAAAACCTAAACTTATGGCAGCATATTTCAACTCTAACCAATTGAGATCTTCTTTGCAGGAATTGGCTAAGATGTATATATCTGAATGTAAAGAATGTGAAATATTATCTCAGGATTGTATGGATCTTTTAAAGCACAATTTTCTTGCAGATTTTGTAGTCTACAATAAGGCTGAAGATTGTATAGAAATTGGCATTAGTACCTCAGATAAATTTCAGGGATACCCAGAAATTGAAGTTTATAAATTCCCTCTGGAAGACATCGGGAAAAAGGTGGATCATTCCTTTAAAAATAATCATGAAGACCTTGAATTTTACGGTAAACTTTTAGGTAGAAGAAAGGGAATTGGATCTAATGCTGTAGTATTATTGGATTAATATATTATAGATCAATAAAAAACAGCTCTAAGTATTAGAGCTGTTTTTATATAATAAATATACCTCACACCCTGGTTTTACTTCCCAGGTGCTCCATGATCATCTTTGCATGTATTCTGGAATTTTCGATAAACCATTTATGAGTTTCCACGCCGCCGCAAATTACACCAGCTAAGAAAATTCCTGGAATAT
>JBFIMP010000144.1:0-6797 GCA_041611635.1 Christiangramia sp. | reverse complement strand
AAGATCGACTTTAAAGCCCCATATCAGCGTCTAAGCATGACCGATGCTATCAAAGAATTTACAGGATTTGATATTACCGGAAAGTCTGAAAAAGAACTATATGAAGCTGCCAAGGGAATGGGTATCGAGGTAGATGATACTATGGGTAAAGGTAAACTGATCGACGAGATCTTTGGCGAAAAATGTGAAGGTAATTTTATCCAGCCAACCTTCATTACAGATTATCCCAAGGAGATGAGCCCGCTTTGTAAGGAGCACCGAGATAATCCTGAACTTACCGAACGTTTTGAATTAATGGTTTGCGGTAAAGAGATCGCGAATGCATATTCTGAGCTTAATGATCCTTTAGACCAGAGAGAACGTTTTGAAGAGCAATTAAAACTCTCTGAAAAAGGTGATGACGAGGCCATGTTTATAGATAACGACTTTTTAAGAGCTTTAGAATATGGAATGCCTCCTACTTCTGGACTTGGAATTGGAATGGACAGATTAATCATGTTCCTGACCAACAAACAGTCTATACAAGAAGTATTATTCTTCCCGCAAATGAAACCTGAGAAGAAACAGGTAGAATTAACCGAGGAAGAAAAAGCGGTTTTCAAACTATTGAAAGATAATAATGTTCATGAACTTGATACCGTTAAGGCAAATTCAGGTCTAAGTAACAAGAAATGGGACAAAGCTGTAAAAGGCCTAAGAAAACATAAGCTGATAGATGTTTTTAAAGACGGTGAAAACCTGAACATCAAAGCAATATAATTCTAGGTTTAATAAACTTATATGCATTATAAATTAAAAGCTCTGTAGTGATTACAGAGCTTTTTTTTATAATTTGAGTTTATGGTCAGCTTCATTTTTCCAAACCACCCAACCTAATTTTCTCCTTATTAAAAGTGGATAAATTCTATAATATTATCTAGGGCTATTTGCCGCCGAAGGCTTAAGCTTTGGGAATTACCCTCGAAGATCTTCTAAAAAAACCGGCCACAAAAGAATATCACTGATTACCTGACTATTTTGTGAATGACCTATTATTTCTCTTCTACACTTCCTCCTAATAATTTATAGGAGTATTCTTTAAACCATTTTGCTTTTTTAAAGTCTTATTAGCGTCGAATGGTCGTCTTTTTTCATTTTCAGGTGAAAATTACTGCCTTCATAAAGATCTTATTAATTAAAAAACTAAAATCTATGATCAAGAAACAGAGCCTACGGCTTCTGGTTTTAGCCCTATCCCTATCGGTTTCCGGTTGTGCTGTTTTTCAGCCTGAGAAGAAGTCGGAATCCAAGACTGCTTCTGCAGAAAACTCCAAGAAAGATAAGAACGGACTTAAACCCTACGATAAAGTTATTACCAAAGATGCGAAAAGCGACAAGGGTCTTTTCACTGTACATGAGGTAGAAGACAAGTATTTTTATGAGATTCCAGACAGTCTCTTTAATCGTGAAATGCTCACTGTAACCCGCATCGCGAAAACAGCCAATGGTATTGGTTTTGGTGGCGGAAAACAAAATACTCAGGTTCACCGCTGGCAGAAAAAAGGTAACAAGGTTTTACTTCGCGTAGTCTCTTACGAAGTTTACGCTGCAGATTCACTGCCTGTTCACGAAGCAGTAAGAAATTCAAATTTCGAGCCCATCATTCAGAGCTTTGATGTTAAAACTGTTGGAAAGGATTCAATTGCAAAATCCACTGTCATCGATGTTACAGATCTTTACACAAAAGACGTACAGGCGCTTGGTTTACCAGACGGAACCAGGAAAAGGTTCAAGGTATCAAGACTAGACGAAAGCAGATCTTACATAGATACTATTAGAAGTTATCCTGAAAATATCGAAATAAGACACGTAAAAACTTATAACGCCGGGAACCCTCCTTCCAATTCCAGCACAGGATCTATTTCCCTGGAGTTCAGCAATTCCATGATACTTCTTCCTGAAGTGCCAATGGAAAGAAGATATTTTGATGAAAGAGTAGGTTGGTTCACTACAGAGCAAACAGACTATGGCCTGGATGCTCAAAAAAGTAAAACCGTAGAATACCTTGACAGATGGAGACTTGAAGTTAAGGAAGAAGACATGGAGAAGTTCAAAAACGGTGAATTAGTAGAACCTAAAGAGCCTATAGTCTATTATATAGACCGAGCAACTCCTGAAAAGTGGGTTCCTTTTATCAAACAGGGAATCGAAGACTGGCAGGTAGCTTTCGAAGCAGCAGGTTTCAAAAATGCGATTATTGCCAAAGATGCTCCTACCGTAGAAGAAGATCCAGACTGGAGCCCCGAAGATGTTAGATATTCTGTAGTAAGATACCTGGCTTCCCCTATTCCAAATGCTAATGGACCTCATGTTAGTGATCCACGCTCCGGAGAGATCCTGGAATCAGACATCAACTGGTATCACAATGTAATGACCTTGCTAAGAAACTGGTTCTTTGTCCAGACTGCAGCCATAAATCCTGAGGCCCAGGATGTCGCTTTTAAGGATGAAGTAATGGGTAGATTGATAAGATTTGTTTCTTCTCATGAAGTTGGTCACACCCTAGGTCTACCACACAATATGGGAAGTAGTGTTGCTTATCCTGTAGAGAAATTAAGAGATGCTGAATTCACTAAAGAATTTGGTACAGCTCCTTCGATCATGGATTACGCACGATTCAATTATGTAGCTCAGCCAGAAGATGGTGATGTTGCCTTAATGCCAAATATTGGTCCATATGATAAATATGCGATTGAATGGGGTTATCGCCCTATCCCGGAGAAAAAAGGTAAAGAAGAAAAATCTATTCTCGATGAATGGATCCTTGAACATGCAGGAGACCCAATGTATAGATTTGGTAGCCAGCAAAGCGGCGGAGTGATAGATCCAAGTTCTCAAACCGAAGATCTTGGAGATGACGCCATGCTTGCCAGTGAATATGGTATTAAAAACCTTAAGCGAATTGTACCTAACTTGATCGAATGGACCGCTGAGGACGGGAAAGACTACGAGGATCTTGATGATCTATACGGGCAGGTACTTTCACAGTACAACCGATATATGGGGCATGTTGCGGCCAATATTGGTGGAGTTTATGAATACTACAAGACCTACGATCAGGATGGAGCGGTATATTTTCACGTGACCGAGGAAAAACAAAGAAGAGCCATGGACTTTCTTCAGGAACAATTATTCGAAACACCAGAATGGCTAATCAACCAGGAGATCTTCAATAAGATCGAATTTGACGGGAACCTTGAGCGTATTAGAAATATGCAGCAAAGAACCCTGAACAATATCCTTGATTTTGGAAGAATGGCCAGGTTGATGGAGAATGAGGAGATCAATGGAAAAGATGCCTACAGCCTTCTGGATATGATGACCGAATTAAGAAAAGGAATCTGGAGCGAAGTATATTCTGGTAAAAGAATAGATCGCTACAGAAGAAACCTTCAGCGCGCTTATATCGAAAGAATGGAGCATTTAATGAATGAAGAACAGGACGAAGTACCGGCAAGGTGGAGAAGATGGGTAACCAGAAGTGAGATCAATGTATCACAGAGTGATATTAGACCGGTTGTACGTGGTGAACTTAATGCCTTGGAAAGGCAGATCAAAAATTCTATATATCGTTCGGGAGATACTTTAACCCGTTACCATTTACAGGATATATTGAAAAGAATAGATCTTATCCTGAATCCTATTAACTAGGTTCAAAATTATCCAGTGAATATAGAAGCTACCGCCCAAAAGCGGTAGCTTTTTTTGTTAAAGACCACCAGATTAAGAAGTATTTATTTTAACTTTAAGTAACTGTAAACCAATAATTTAATAATCATGAGACAGATCATAATATTAGCACTGCTATTTGCTTTCATATCTATGGGAGCTATCGCACAGGTAAAAGAAAAGCATCATGAATCCCATAATATCAAAGAGAATATCGATACCGAGGCGAATGCCATGATGTATGCAGACAAAGTCACCACCAGATTAAACTTAAGCCTGGAACAGAAAGAAAAGATTCAAAAAGCTCAAATGAAAAGACTGCAACATCAAAAGAAAATGATGGCAGAAATGATGCATGAAAGCGGCGAAACGGGAGATATGAAGAAGAAAAAAATGCAGACCTATGAAAATGAGTTCATGGCTGAAATGAAAAACATCCTAACTCCAGGACAATATCAAAAATGGCTCAAAATGCATGAAAGAGAAAAGAAAATGCATTACTGATTTTTCTCTCGCAGTAGACATCTTTTTGAATAGCACAGGTAATCAATCTGATTCTGTCTTAAAACGACCTTGTGATTTAATTCACAAAAAATCTTACAATAAGCCCACCGGCCAACCACAAATAGCAAATAAAAGCGAGATATTTAAGCGTCTTCTCGAGAGCCTTACTTTTTGGCGCCATTTCCTTCATAAACATCACATCATCTCTTTTAAAGAACCCCAGGTAAACCAGGAAACCAGAAATTGCCAGGAAGGCCATGTTAAGCCAGAAAGTATAGTCAATTTTAAAAAATTCGCTGTCCTGTATTTTCACGGAAGAAGGATCTGGTAACAGGTTAAAAAGATTAAAACCGTAATGCAGGGCTAACGAGGCTCCGATCAAAGAAGTGAATAAAAGGAAAAGGATAAAAAAGCTCATTTTCCATCCATAATACTTCGCATTGATCCTTAGTATTGGGAACACTACAAGATCGCTAAAAATAAAGGCCATCACCCCGGCAAAACTAACACCTTTACTAAATAACAAAGCCGCAAGCGGTATATTTCCCATAGAACCAATAAAGGTTAGAAATGCCGCTACCGGGCCTACTACCACATGTTCCATAATGGTAAAGAAACCGAAGTCGGTAGTTCCTTGTCCGCTGTTGATGAATAGGGTCTCAAAAAATGAATCGGGAACGAAAGCCGCGACTATTCCTGCAACCGTAAAACCTACACTCACATCTTTCCAGACCATTTTCCATTCCATCCCGTATTGTTGTGCCACTTTGGCCCAACCCGTCTCAGATTTTATCTTCTTTTTCCAGGATTTGGAACCATCATCCTCATCGTCCTCGCCATCCAGTCTTTCCCGCGCGTTTTTGATAAGTTTTTTAGGATTGATGATCCTTAGCAGCAGCCAGCTGATAAGTATAAGGATTAGGCCTCCCACATATTCTCCAACAACAAATTGCCACCCCAGAAAAATAGAAATAATGATTCCCAGTTCAATGACGAGATTGGTGGAAGCGAGCAGGAAAGCTATGGAGGAGACAAAACTCGCTCCTTTTTTAAACAAACTTTTGGTAGAGGCAAGGGCTGCGAAACTACATGAACTGCTAATAAAGCCGAAAAAAGTACCTAGCAGCACTCCTTTCCCCTCATCTTTTCCCATAGTTTGCTGCATTTTCTTTTCGGTCACAAAAACCTGTATACAACTACTTATAACGTAACCCAGTGCGAAAGCCCATAAGGCCATCCAAAAAAATCCGCTGGTCGTGTAAGCGGCTTCTCCCCATTTGCTTAAAAAATCCTGCATAAATTAAATTCTCTATTTCTTATTATTTTTAGGTCAAGCGGTCCCAAATAGATCTCTCACTGCTTTCGAGATGACCCCGTTTTTATTTATATCAGATCCTGAAACAAGTTCAGGATGACTTCCAGTTCAGTTTTTTAGCCCCTGAAATAAATTAAGGGTGACGCTATCATTTTAAATGTCATTCAGAGTGAATTGCACGAAATCAAAGAATCTTTTCCATTCCAAAGAGATTCCTCCTTCGTCGGAATGACAACCGATCTCATTTAGAACGAAGCGATAGCGGAGTGAAGAACCTGTCGCTATTGAGATTCCTCCTTGGTCGGAATGACAATGAACGTCATTCAGAACGCAGCGTTAGAGGAGTGAAGAATCTGTTGCTATTGAGATTCCTCACTTCGTTCGGAATGACATATACACTTTACAATCTCGCATTCCTCAACCTCAGCGCGTTCGCGATCACCGAAACCGAACTAAAGCTCATGGCCAGCGCCGCGATCATCGGCGAAAGCAATATTCCAAATACTGGATAAAGCACTCCTGCAGCGATTGGTACTCCCAGCGCATTATAAATAAGGGCAAAAAACAGGTTCTGCTTGATATTCTTCATCACTTTTTCGCTAAGCCTTATCGCCTTCAAAACACCTTTTAGGTCACCCTTTACCAAAGTAACCTCAGCACTTTCAATGGCCACATCGGTACCTGTTCCCATAGCAATTCCAATATTTGATTGAGCGAGAGCAGGGGCATCATTAATACCGTCTCCGGCCATGGCGACTTTCCTGCCTTCGGCCTGAAGCCTTTTTACTTCGTCCATTTTATTCTGCGGGATCATTCCCGCTTTAAAATCGGCCAGGTTCAATTCTTTTGCTACTGCGGAAGCAGTTTTCTCATTGTCTCCAGTTAACATCACTACTTTAATGCCTTCTTTCTGAAGTTCATCCAACGCTTCCCGACTTGTCATCTTGATCTTGTCTGAAATGGTAACAAAGCCAACCAATTTGGAATCTACCGACAGGTATGAAACAGTTTTCCCTTTTTCCTGTTCCGCAGAAACTTTGGCCAGAACCTCTGTAGAGATTTCAGCATTCTCGACCTGCATTAGCTTATCATTCCCAAGCGCTAATCCTTTTCCTTCAAATTTCGCTTCCACTCCTTTCCCGGTAACCGAATTGAAATCTGAAGCTTCTCCATATTCAATGTTTTTAGCTTTGGCATAATTAACCGTCGAGGTTGCCAATGGATGTTCACTTTGAGCATTGACTGAAGCGATGAGACGTATGATCTCTTT
>JBFIMP010000143.1:0-6814 GCA_041611635.1 Christiangramia sp. | reverse complement strand
TTACAAATCAAACATTATGAGTACGCTAAAACTAGAAAACTCTAAGGTTGAAGAACTCCGACATTCTTTTCGAGGAGAAATCATCCTTGAAGGTGACGTTAATTATGAAGATTCCCGGAAGGTATACAATGCCATGATCAGTAAAAAACCAGCAATGATCGCCAAATGTGTTGATGTAGCAGATGTGGTAGCTGCCGTGAATTTTGGCCGAAAAAATAAAATCCTTACTGCTGTGCGCGGCGGGGGTCATAATGGAGGTGGCCTTGGTATATGCGATGAAGGACTCGTTATAGACCTTTCTTTATTAAAAAATGTACGCGTAGATACTTCGAATAACTCGGTTAGAGTTGGTGGTGGTAACTTATGGGGTGAGGTTGACCATGCAACCCATGCCTATGGACTGGCTGTTCCCGCAGGAATAATTTCATCTACAGGTGTGGGTGGTCTTACTCTTGGGGGCGGAGTAGGCCATTTATCAAGAAAGTTTGGTCTTACCATAGATAATTTGCTGGAAGTGGATATGGTGCTAGCAGACGGCAGTATCGTGACAGCAAATGAAAAACAGAATGAAGATCTTTTCTGGGCTGTAAGAGGCGGTGGAGGAAATTTTGGCATAGTTACTTCTTTCCTTTTCCAGGCTCACCCATTAAAAACAGTTATAGGCGGCCCCACTTTGTGGCCGATAGACCGTACCGAAGAGATCATGAAATGGTATGATAGTTTTATTCACGAACAACCAGATGACCTAAACGGTTTTATTGCAACCATGGTGATCCCCGGAGATCCAATTCCAGAATTCCTTCACAATAAGAAGTTCTGTGCGGTGGTTTGGTGTTACACGGGAGACCCTAATAAATTTGATGAATTGATTCAACCTGCAAGAGACCTTGAACCTATATTTGAACATGTTGGTGAAATGCCTTATCCTGCGATCCAGACACTTTTTGATGGCCTGATGCCTGCAGGCTTACAATGGTATTGGCGCGGTGATTTCTTTAATAGCATTCCTCCTGAAGCTTCTAAACTGCATAAGGAGTATGGGGCTAAAATTCCAACCAGCCTCTCTCAAATGCATCTCTATCCAATAAGCGGAGCAGCGGCAAGAGTTTCTCCAGAAGATACCGCCTGGGCCTATCGTGATGCAAAATATACCGGAGTATTTGTGGGTGTAGATCCAGACCCCGAAAATGCGAAGGTTATTACAGACTGGTGCAAGGAATACTGGAGTGCACTACATCCTTTCTCCATGGGAGGATCTTACTCTAATTTCATGATGGAAGAAGGCCAGGAAAGGATCAAAGCCTCCTTCAAAAATAATTATGAAAGATTAAGGGAGATTAAAACAAAATATGATCCTGATAATTTTTTTAGAGTTAACCAGAATATTCTGCCTAAAAAATAAATTTATAGCTCCCTCTGGTATTTACAGGAGTTGGAAAACCTTTGCTTTAGGTAGGGTAAGCTTTTTCAATTGTCCCCAAGGTAAGCCCCTGTAACAGTTAAAAAAGCAACTTTTTAAAATTTGAGAACAGAAGGAAAAGCTCTCTCACTGGTTTAAGAAACAGTGCTGGCCAGCGCTGTACTCTAAGCTATTCAATATGGGCATGCAGAGCTACTGCCACATGCAGTGCACTCAACATCAAGTCGGGCAATACTGTTTGAAGATCTAGGCTCGAGATCATTCCTTCTGCAGCAATTATAAGTGTATCGTTATAAATCCCCCAATCTTAGCCCCACTAATCTAATAATGATCGTTATAAGCATTAAACCTGCACTTCTGGGAGGCTTAAGAAGCTATACAGTAAAGAAGAAAAATAATGCGGCAGGCAGACTAAAACGAGGTAATGCAAATATTTAATAAAGAAGATTTAAGGTTAATAAAACCAAATATGGACTTATCCAAAAAAAAATGATAGATAAACCAACTATCCAGAAGGTAAGATATAGAAATAAATACTTACAAAGTGAGCAAAAGTTCCCAGTAGCACGAATATGTGGAAAATAGCGTGATTAAATGGAATCCTGTGCTGCATGAAGAGAATAGCACCTATGGTATAAAAAATACCGCCACCAAAAAGCCACCACAGACCTTCGACCGATAGATTTTTTATAAGCGGATTGATCGCAAAAATTATAAGCCAGCCCATGGCAACGTACATGATGGTTGAAACCAACTGGAACCTGCCGGCATAGAAAATTTTTAGGATGACTCCTGCCAGGGCCATTCCCCATACCAACCATAGAATGGTATAACCCGTGGTCCCGTTTAAGGTTATTAAAGCATATGGAGTATAAGTACCCGCGATTAGAATATAAATAGCGGCATGGTCTAAAATATTGAGTTTGATTCTTAGCCTGCTGGCCTTGGCACTGTGATAAAATGTAGAAGCCGCATAAACCAAAACCATACTTGCGCCAAAAATACTAAAACTCACAAGGTGTTCCATTTCTCCAAGCCTGTTGGCTTTAAGGACCAATAACACCAGGGCAAGTACACTTAATCCAAAACCTAACCCGTGTGAGATTATATTCCACCTTTCTTCCTCGGGGGGATAATATTTAGGCTTTTTTATGCGACCCATTTCTAGTAGTAATAGTTTCTTTAATTTAAAGGAAATTGAAATAATTTACAACTGGAAAAAACATATTATTTTTTAAAATCCTAATTGATAGAATAGTTAATTCTGGAAGTTTGATGATGTCTATATTCAAATAGAATTATTCAGGTATTTTAATTATCGTTTCTACGCCTGAATTATCTTTTTTATTCCGAATCTCAAATAAATAATTATCCATGTAAAGATTGTACAACCGGTCATTAATATTCTTAAGGCCAACACCTTTCTGCATTAATTGAGCATGAGTTTCAGAAACAGGAGCGCCATCATTTTCAACTTTAATTACCAGCATTTTATCTTCTTCATAAATTGAAACAAGGATATTAAGATCTGTGTGTTCATAGGAGTACCCATGCTTAATCGAGTTTTCTATCAGCGGTTGTAAAAGCATAGCCGGGATTTTTCTTAGCAGAAGAGATTCATCGATTTCTTTTTTAATGCCTAAATGATCTGAAAATCTTACATTCACAATATTCAGATAGTATTCCAGTATTCTTAGTTCCTCGTCCAGGCTAATCCGGTTACGGTCACTGTTATAAAGAATTTCCCGGAGAAAATCGCTAAGGTCTGCAATAGTATCCTTGGCCTTGGCCGTATCCATATCTGTTAGAACAGCTATTGAGTTAAGAGTGTTGAACAAAAAATGTGGCTGCAATTGCGAGGAAAGCATTTTCATTCTCGTGTTTACCAGTTGAGATTCCAGTTTAGAATGTTGCTTCTCGGCCTCCTTTACCTGCTTCAGGTAATAATAGGTATATATTATGAAGACCATTGCGAAATAAATTAAGAAATTCAGGTCTATAACATATATGAACGCGTTTATACTTTTTCGCAGGTTAAAATCGGCGAGTTCTATTCTACCTATCAGAATTGCGTAAAAATCGAAGATGAACCGAATGATTAGACCTATTAAAATAGAGAATATGGTATGTATAAAAATAATCTTGACCCAGGAATAGTTCTTATTCAGGAATCTTTTAGTACTAATTGCAATTAGAGTCATATAACTTACCACGATGATATAATCGAATAATAAGTTATTAATAAGAAAATCTGACCAGATGAAATTCCCATCTTCACGAGGCATAAATTTTTGCATATAAGCGACTTTCACCAATAGAACCAGGTCAAATAACAAATAGAATCCAGCCAGCAGTAAAACCAGTTTAAAATCTATATACTTCTTTTTTAAGTTTGAGAGCGTCATTTATATTCCAATTTTTTCCAGAAATTCCTTCTTATGGGATTTGCTAATATGTAGCAATTTCCCGTCGGTCATTTTTGCATCGATCTCAGAATATTCTGAATGTATTATCTCATCCACAAAATTCAGATTTATAATCGTAGATCTATGAACACGTACAAACACATCGTTGCCCAGGATCTCGGCAAGATTATTCAGGGATTCCCTTAACACATATTTTTTAGCGCCAACAAAGATCTCTGCATAGTATCCAGAAGCCTGTATGTATAGTATGTCATTGGGATCTACCAGTACCGTTTTATTACCCTGCTTGATGGGAATCTTAGAAACAGAGGTCAGCTGAAGTCTGCCTTTTGAATACTCATGAAAGAAATCAATCATACGCTTCTCAAAATTGCTATTTGCTTCGGCTTTAGTGGTTTTCAACACCTTATTTATAGTCTTGAAAAAACGTTGATCCTTAAATGGTTTTAATAAGAAATCAAAAGCTTCCACATCAAAGGCCTTTAAAGCATAGTTATCATAGGCTGTCACAAAAATGACTACAGGTTTTGGGGATATTTCTACTTTCTTAAGCACTTCGAACCCATTCATGTCTTTCATATTGATATCGAGAAATAGAAGGTCTGGCTTATCAGCATTGATCCTTTCTATAGCCGTACGTCCGTTTGAACACTCACCAATAACTTCGATCTTATCTATATCTTCCAGAAGATTTAATATTCGTTTTCTGGCTAATTCCTCATCATCGATTACAAGTGCTCTCATAGTTTTTGAATCATTTGATACTTCCAATTTAAAACTATTTCAATATTATTTTTAAAAAATAATCAACTTAAAGGTTTAATATTCAATTTTTTACAATTACGTATCCTTTTTTAGCTTACCACTCACAATTAAAGGCCATCAAATATTTAATTTTGACAGCCTTTATAGTGAATTCAAATTTTTTGAAATTTCTAACCTAGTCATTACTGGCAACAGAAGTTCTCCCTTCTCTTGGATCAAGCTTGATAGTCTTTCTTTGATTTCCTTTTTGCAGCTTGATTTTATAACCTTCAGTCTCGATAAGGTCACCCTTACCAGAAGCTACATACTTATTTGTTGTCATGGCCCAGCCTTTATTGGCCATATAAACTTCTCTTCGTACATCCAGAGGAAGAAGTATGTCTTTAAATTTCTGGTAAGTTTTTACCAAATTTCCATCTTTATCGAAGTCTGCAGAAAGAAATCCCTTGCTGCTTGTCAAGGTCACGGCATAAGAATTATAATTGCCTTCATTGAACTCTGCAATAAAATTCTGGATATCAAAATTTGCTTTCATAAACCCAATCGCATCTTTTGAGAATTCACCGTGGTAAGATTCGCCTACCCTGTAAGTAAAACTGTTTCCGTCACGGATAATCTTTGAATCTAGAGGCGCAAAACCTACTTTGGCTTCTTCCAGTTCTGTAATTTCCTGAGCCTGACTAAATGTTGTCACGGCGATTAACAATAAAGAAAAAATTAATGTTTTCATGATGAATGTTTTAAGAATGAATAATGATTTTTGTTAACTGTTGATTAATTGATTAATGAATTAATAACACTGCTAAACTACAGGATTAATGCCTTCATTTAAGTGGAATGATCCCGGTAGCCCAACTATAGTAACCAATCACACCTAAAAAGCTTTAAATTAAAAATGCGGTTATTTTTTATTTCTAAAATCAATATTAGGTACTTCACCAATTCTAAAGGTTAATTCACCACAGTATAAAGGTGTTCCACTGCACCCAAACCTTAAACTGATATTCAGTTATTTACACTGGTTTGATTTTAATCTATCGGGACAATGAGATCCAGGAGAGTTCAAATTATAATTCCCGGGTCCAGACGGGAGGAATAAGTTTAAAATGATTGTTAGGGAGTTGAAAAAAGATCCAGGTGCTGGAAGCCCAATTATACTATGGTAGCACCTTATTTGACGCATTAATTCCATCATAGATTATGAAGAAAATTACAAGGGAAATTTTATAAAATAAAAAAGGGTAACTAAAACATTTAAACCATTTCTTAGTTACCCTTCGCAATTACCGTTTTACTGATAATTACTTTTATAAATATAGTCTATATAACCCTAATAATGAGTTAATTGAAATCTAATTTTGTTATAAAAAATTTCAAAATTACAGTTCTAAAGAACCGAATAATGAATTTAAATGTTTATTTAGGCCTGCTCCTTTTTAAAATAGAAAGATCTGCCAGGTATTTCTTAATCAGCTTTTCCTGCCGTGTATTATCCAACTGAAGTCTTATCCAAATACCTGCGCCAATAATAACTGAAGCTACCACTACAGAATAGAAAAGAAATTCATCCATCTTGTTGAGAATTAATAGTTATATAAAATAATGAAGCGAAAAGGGCCTAACAAGATAAACCTAAACAGCCCCCGATGAATTGACATCCAGTTAATTAAGTTTTAATTAACAATTTTGCTAATGTAAGAGAAGAGTCAGGCTGTCAGAAATTTCTTAAACATGCTCAACCTGGGTTAATTTCAGAAAATAAAGGGAGCCTGACCTTTATTTCAGAAATGATAATTTCTTTTCTAACTACTTATTAGAAAGTTACTGTAGGATCTGAAAAGGTAATTATAATAGTTTGAGTTATACAGTTAACAACTTTAAGCCAGCAGTTTGGTGGTCCTGAACCGCGTACAATTATATGAATTCAGGTATCTAAAAAAATATATCCACCCTGTTTTTAAAATTTTCTCACAAAAAAACCAGGTGTAATACCTGGTTTCATTTTTAATTCAAGTGCTACTAGTATAATACCCTAAACCTTATCGTTCCCTCTATTCCTTTAAGCTCCTTGATCACATCTGCATCATATTCCTTGTCGATATCTGTGATCACGTAACCTATAGTCTCATTGGTTTTTAAATACTGTCCTACAATATTGATATCATGAGTGGCCAGGATTCTGTTAATATGAGCAATGATTCCC
>JBFIMP010000142.1:0-6817 GCA_041611635.1 Christiangramia sp. | reverse complement strand
GCGACGCACCATGGAGTATTCGATATAGCCTATGCCCGGGCAATTCCAAACCTCATGATCGCAGCTCCCCGCAATGAAATTGAATTAAGGAACCTGCTTTATACTGCGCAATTAGGCCTGGACGCTCCTTTGATTATTAGATATCCACGGGGCCGCGGTGTTTTGAAAGAATGGAAACTTCCCTTTGAAAGAGTTTTGATTGGCAGAGGAGAGTGTTTGAAGGAAGGTAATGAGATTGCTGTACTGAGCATTGGAAATATGGCGGCGAACGTGAAAGCTGCCATAGAGAAGCTTGGTAATACAGTTAATATCGCGCATTACGATATGAAATTCATAAAACCTCTGGACAAAGAGTTAATGCATGCGATCTTTGAAAAGTTCTCGAAAATACTCACCGTTGAGGACGGAGGGAAAAAAGGAGGCTTTGGAAGTGAAATTTTAGAATTTGCCGCAAGTGTCGATTTCAAAGGGCATATCGAGGTTTTAGGCGTGCCAGATAAATTTATTGAGCAAGGAAGTGTGGCTCAATTACAAGAAATTTCCGGAATTCACGTTGAAGGAATAAGGCAAAAGCTCGAATCTATGAGCTGATTTTTTTATTTTTGCAATTCCGAAATCTCGTGTTAGTTAAATGAAGTTCCAGATCCTACTTATTTTATTTTGCGTTACCTCAATAAAATCTTTTGCTTCTGATTTTAAGCATCCTGTAACAAGAGCAGTTACAGTAACAGATACCACGGCCACTACTGCGAAAGATACCACCAATACAGATTCTATGTTGATCTACTGGACAGAGAAGAACACCTTTGGGGTTAATCTAAGTGAGGTTGCTTTCGTGAACTGGAATTCTGGAGGGAACAATTCTGTTTCGGCCTTATTCTATGCTAATTTCCAGAGGAATTTCGAAAAGGATTACACTATATGGAAGAATTCGGCTTCGCTGAGATATGGAATTAACGCACAGGAGGGCCGGGAAATTAGAAAGACCGAAGATGAGCTAAGGATCAATTCTTCTTTTGGTTTTAGACAGGACAGCACTTCTAACTGGTTCTATTCAGGTAAATTCAGTTTTAACTCACAGTTTTCCAACGGTTATAAGTATCCAGATACTGAGGTGGCCATCTCGAGATTTATGGCGCCAGGCTACACCTTTCTGGGGGGTGGTACAGAATATTCAGATCCTGTACAGGATCTTACCGTTTATCTTTCCCCGGTAACTTTTAAGTCTACATTTGTGCTGGACCAAAGGCTGGCGAATGAAGGAATGTTTGGGGTAGAGGCGGCCGTAACCGATGAGCTTGGTAACATTCTTAGGGAAGGAGAGAATGTAAGAACAGAATTTGGTTTCCTGGTCACCAGCGGTTATAGCAAGGAGGTCTGGGAAAATATAGACCTCAATAACCAACTGAGCCTGTATTCAGACTACCTTAATAAATTCGGTAATATCGATGTAGACTGGCAGTTGGCCGTCAATATGAAGGTGAACGAATTTATAAAAGCCAACGTGGGCACACATATTCGCTATGACGATGATGTAAAGTTCAAGGAAGATACCAACGGCGATGGTAAACTTGAAACTTCAGGTCCCCGTGTTCAGCTAAAACAAATGCTGGGTGTTGGTGTTGTTTACGAGTTCTGAACCTATAAACTTTGCCCCTTATATTTTTTAAACGAAGCTACGGTCATGCCATCTGTCAACGAAGCCGTATAGGAGCAGATGCCTATTAGTTTTTCATAGATAGAATCGCTATCCTGTAATGGGTTGAGCTCCGGTACAGATTTTAATACCAGTTTGGTGAAATTTGAATTTTCGTCATCGCCTTCTGGAAGCAATGCCCTGGTATAAATATCCAGGAGATAGGAAAGCATCCTGTAACCTGCGATCTCCTTGCTTATCACTTCCTCGCTTTGATAGATCTTTTCGATACTTATCTTAATGATATCCTTGATCTGCGCCTCGTAATGGCTCATATCGAATAAGGATTCATGGAATTCTCCATTCAGTATCGCCTCTTCGTTTTGGATAAAAATGTCAGCGGCTTCTACGATAAGGGTATTAATGGCCAGGGAGCGTAAATAAGCTAACCTGTCTGCTGTGCTTTTAAGCTGGTTATATTTAGAGGTATTGATATTGTCCTTTACCAGTTTGATGAGGTATTCTAAAGCATAATCTTCATCGATTAGGCCAAGGTTGATCCCGTCTTCAAAATCGATAATGGTATAACAAATATCGTCTGCGGCCTCTACCAGGAATGCTAACGGATGCCTGGAGTAACCTAAATCCTTTCCTTCACGGGTCTTTTTTAGTCCAAGTTCTTCAGCCACTTCCTCGAAAATAGCTCTTTCACTTTGAAAAAATCCGAATTTCTTGTCTTCTATTTTCCTTGATGGTTTATGCGGAAGAGATTCTTTGGGGTACTTGGTAAAGGCTCCCAGGGTGGAATAAGACAGCCTGAGGCCACCGGTGATTCCCGGACGATTTTGAGTAAGTATTTTGAACCCATTGGCGTTACCTTCGAACTTCACCAGGTCCTGGAACTCTTTTTCTGAAAGTTGATCCTTAAAACGTTTTCCCTTTCCGTGGCTAAAGTATTCACCAATTGCTTTTTCTCCTGAATGTCCGAACGGTGGATTGCCTATATCATGTGCCAGTGCTGCCGCAGCGACAATAGCGCCGAAATCGTTCATCTGGTAACCGAAAGTATCTTTAAGGTGCGGATGTTTTTCTATTAGTTTCTGCCCGGCCAGCCTTCCTAAAGAACGCCCAACGACCGAAACCTCTAGGCTGTGTGTAAGCCTGGTATGCACAAAATCTGTTTTTGAAAGGGGGATTACCTGGGTCTTGTCCTGCAAGCTTCTAAAGGCTGAAGAAAATATAATCCTGTCATAATCTACTTCAAAACCTAACCTGGTCTCGTTCTGTTCTTTTCTTAACCTTTTATGCGTGTCTCCAAAACGTTTGAGAGATAGAAGTTGTTCCCAGTTCATTGTAATGTTTTCAGTATAAGAATTGGCTGTTTAGTGCCCGAATTTAATAAAAAAGAAGTTCTAATTGGCTTTGCAGGACTTTCAAAAAAAAGGGGAAGTAAAAACTACCTCCCCTTTTCAATTCAAATCTGAATTAGCCAAAATTTTAAGATCCGCACATAAGGCAATCGTCTCCTTCAGCCTCTTTCGATTGAGCGATGATGGCTCTTAATTCCTCTGGAGACAATGCTCCTTCTTCTTCAGATTGATGAGAAATTACCGGTTGAGGTTTCGCCTGAAGTTTTTCTGCTGCTTTAGCCGGTGCTTGAGACACTGCTACGGGTTCTTTTTTCTTTTCTTTTTCCAGGGTGAATTTAATAGCATCCACCGCAGATTTGGTTCGAAGATAATACATTCCTGTTTTGAGTCCGCTTTTCCAGGCGTAAAAATGCATCGAGGTTAGTTTACTGTAATTCGCGTTTTCCATGAATAGGTTAAGCGATTGGGACTGATCTATGAAATACCCTCTGTGTCTGGACATATCTATGATATCTTTCATGCTCATTTCCCAAACTGTCTTGTAAAGTTCTTTCAGGTCATCTGGGATCACGTCGATATCCTGCACAGAACCATTGTTACGCATAATTGCGTTCTTAACGTCTTCTGTCCACAGGTCTCTGGAAACAAGATCTTCCAGTAAATGTTTATTTACTACAATAAATTCTCCTGAAAGTACTCTTCTGGTATATATGTTCGAAGTATATGGTTCAAAAGCTTCATTATTTCCAAGGATCTGGGAAGTGGAGGCTGTTGGCATCGGTGCTAAAAGCAGGGAGTTCCTAACTCCATTTTTCATGACCTGCTTGCGCAATTTTGCCCAGTCCCACCTTCCGCTAAGCTCCTCATCTTTAATTCCCCAAAGGTTATATTGAAATTCTCCCTGGCTTATAGGTGAGCCCTTAAAAGTTGAATAAGGTCCTTCTTCTTTGGCCATTTCCATGGAAGCGGTTACAGCAGCGAAATATAGGGTTTCAAATATCTCCTGGTTTAGCTTTTTCGCTTCATCTGAAGTAAAAGGCATTCTTAACCTTATAAAAGTATCTGCCAGTCCCTGGACTCCCAGCCCTACCGGGCGATGGCGCAGGTTGGAGTTCTCTGCTTCCTTAACCGGATAGTAATTTCTGTCTATTACCTTGTTGAGGTTTCTGGTTACTCTTTTGGTGATCTTGAAAAGCTCCTTGTGATCAAATTCGTTTCCTTTCACGAACATAGGTAAGGCGATAGAAGCAAGGTTGCATACCGCAACTTCATCTGCACTGGTATATTCAAGGATCTCTGTACACAAGTTGGATGAGCGAATGGTTCCAAGGTTTTTCTGGTTGGATTTTCTATTCGCGGCATCTTTATAAAGCATATAAGGAGTTCCGGTCTCGATCTGAGATTCCATGATCTTTTCCCAAACCTCTCTTGCTTTGATCGTTCTCCGGCCTTTTCCTTCAGCCTCATATTGTTCATATAATTTCTCAAATTCATCGCCATAAGTGTCATAAAGGCCCGGGCATTCATGCGGACACATTAACGTCCACTTACCATCCTCCTGAACTCTTTTCATAAAGAGGTCTGGCATCCACATGGCGTAGAAAAGGTCACGGGCACGCATTTCTTCTTTTCCGTGGTTCTTTTTAAGATCAAGAAAATCAAAAATATCTGCATGCCATGGTTCTACATACATGGCGAAAGAGCCTTTTCTTTTTCCACCTCCCTGGTCCACATACCTGGCAGTATCATTAAAGACTCTTAACATGGGAACGATCCCGTTAGAGGTGCCATTGGTTCCCGAGATGTAGGATCCTGTTGCTCTAACGTTGTGGATTGAAAGGCCTATCCCGCCGGCAGACTGTGAGATCTTTGCCGTTTGTTTTAAGGTATCATAAATACCATCTATACTATCGTCTTTCATGGTTAACAGGAAGCATGAAGACATCTGTGGTTTGGGAGTACCTGAATTAAAAAGAGTTGGAGTAGCGTGTGTAAAGTATTTTTTAGACATCAGCTCATAGGTTTCTATGGCAGCATCCAGATCGTCAATGTGAATTCCTATGGAAACCCTCATAAGCATGTGTTGAGGTCTTTCTGCGATCTCCCCGTTCAATTTCAGGAGGTATGATCTTTCCAGGGTTTTAAAGCCGAAATAATCATAACCGAAGTCACGGTTATAAATGATCGTGGAATCCAGTTTTTCATGGTTGTCCATAACCACCTTATAAACTTCGTCTGAAAGTAATGGAGCCTTTTCCCCGGTACGTGGATTCACATATTCATATAAATCTGTCATTACCTCAGAGAAGGTCTTTTTTGTATTCTTATGCAGGTTAGAAACAGAGATCCTGGCAGCAAGTTTGGCATAATCCGGGTGCGAGGTCGTCATGGTCGCGGCGATCTCGGCAGCAAGGTTATCCAGTTCACTGGTGCTTACGTTATCATAAAGTCCCTCGATCACCCGCATAGCAACTTTTACCGGGTCTACAAGTTCGTTAAGTCCATAACAGAGTTTTTTAACCCTTGCGGTGATTTTGTCGAACATAACGGGCTCCTTTCTCCCGTCTCTTTTTACTACATACATACGCTTTAAAATTTAGTTAGTAGGGCTAAGAAACCCTTTGGGAAGTAGGTTTATTTTTCCCGTTACGACTGGTTGGGCCGTGTTAATAAATTAAAAATTTCCGGATGAAAATATTAAAGGTCAACGTGCGCCGAGTTGGGGGGCTCAGCGCAGTTGCACTTTAGAAATCAGCATCAAAGCTAATTTCATCTGATTCTTTGTCTTTGTTCATAACTCCTGCTTTCTGGTATTCGCTTACGCGCTTTTCGAAGAAATTCGTTTTACCCTGCAGGTTGATCATATCCATAAAGTCGAATGGATTAGAAACATTGTATTCTTTCTCACATTCCAGTTCTACCAGAAGTCTGTCTGTAACAAACTCCAGGTACTGGGTCATTAATTTGGCATTCATTCCTATTAAACTAACGGGAAGTGATTCAGTAACAAATTCTCGTTCAATATTTAGAGCATCGATAATGATCTCTCTTATTTTTTCTTTAGGAACTTTATTCACCAGGTGATGGTTGTGCAGGTGTACTGCAAAATCACAATGCATACCTTCGTCTCTTGAGATTAATTCGTTAGAGAAAGTTAGGCCTGGCATCAAACCACGTTTCTTTAACCAGAAGATCGAACAGAAAGCTCCGGAAAAAAAGATTCCTTCTACCGCGGCAAAGGCAATAAGTCTTTCTGCAAAAGAATCAGATTCGATCCATTTTAAGGCCCAGTCTGCTTTCTTCTTGATAGCCGGGAAAACCTCTATTGCTCTAAATAGCTGGTCTTTTTCCTTGTCGTCCTTTACGTAGGTGTCTATCAAGAGAGAATAAGTTTCAGAGTGGATATTTTCCATCATGATCTGGAAACCATAGAAGAACTTGGCTTCAGAATACTGTACTTCATTAACGAAATTCTCGGCCAGGTTCTCGTTTACGATTCCGTCTGAAGCGGCAAAGAAGGCGAGTATATGCTTGATGAAATAACGCTCGTCTGAACTTAATTTGTTACTCCAGTCGGTAAGGTCCTGGTGAAGATCGATCTCTTCTGCGGTCCAGAAACAAGCCTCCATTTTTTTATACCAATCCCAAATATCATGATGCTTAATGGGGAAAATCACGAAGCGATCTTTGTTCTCCTGTAAAATGGGTTCGTTCTGGGCCATAATTGTTAAATTTTTAAGTCTTTGTGGTTCTTATTGAAAAGTCTTTAACAAATATTTAAAAATGAGACACATAAAGAAAGAAATAGGTG
>JBFIMP010000141.1:0-6840 GCA_041611635.1 Christiangramia sp. | reverse complement strand
TTATTGGACTTCTTGCCATTTTTTGGCTTTTTATCGATACTAACTTTTCCTTCTTTATCTCGAGGTCGCTGTGCGCCTCCAAACTGCTGATTGAATTGTTTTTCAAATTTCTGACCCATCTTTTTCATGAACCATTTCAGGATTAATGGACCAAAAAATCTAAGTAATATTTTAAGACCAAAGTATACTAACAGAACTATAAGTACCGTTTTTAATACCCCAGATAATGATGCTTCTAACATTCTAAATCTTTTTGCAAAAATAAAAATAAGCCTCCACAATCAGGGAAGCATCAGCTATAAAATTATAATAAATCTTATATCTTTGAGAGACCTAACCCGACCAATCATGCGTAAACCAGCCATACTTAGCCTCTTTCTAATTATCGCTACCAACCTCCACGCTCAATATACCGAAACTATTAATTCGAACAGACCAGGACAATCCCAGGGAGCTTTTGCTGTTGGAACCAATGTGATACAGCTTGAAACCGGACCTTATTTTGGAAGCGAAGAACATACGGGACTTGGTACCGACACCGATATATGGGGAGTAGACTACCAATTGAGATATGGATTGCTTTTTGAAAACCTGGAATTGAATCTTACCGGTTCGTTTGAGTCCCAGGACATTTTCAGGGATTTCCTGGGTGTGACCAGCGAATCTACTGTCAGGAACTTCAAATCGAATACTATAGGGGCAAAGTACCTCATTTTTGATCCTCATAAAAGTCTTAAAGAAGATAAACCAAATCTATATAGCTGGAAGGCTAATCAACAATTTAAATGGAAAACTTTGATCCCGGCAATTTCAATATATGCCGGAGCTAACCTTTCTTTTGGGGAGAACCCATATCTGTATGAAGGAGAAGGGAAATTCAGCCCGAAAGCGGCAATCATCACTCAAAATAACTGGGGGCGCTGGGTACTGGTATTAAATCTCATCGCCGATAAACTTTCTGAAGAATTTAGGTCTTACACTGGAATCATAACGGTCACCCATACCCTAACTGAAAATATGGCGATTTTCGGAGAATACCAGGGCATCAAGAGTGACCTTTATGCTGATGATATCCTGCGCGCAGGTGGAGCTTATTTAATAGGTGAAGATTTTCAGTTCGATGTTTCTGGCCTGGTAAATTTTAAAGACACCCCATCTAAGTGGCAGGTAGCGGCAGGTGTTTCTTATAGATTTGATTTTCATAAAATGGATGAATTTTTAGACGAATCAAGTGAAGGCAATAAAAGAAGACGGCGAAGTGAAGAATTAAACAAGAAAGAAGGCGACAATATAATCGATGATGACGGAGGGGAGTGACCAGAAAATACTTCAAACTAAAAAGGCCCTGTAAATTTACAGGGCCTTTTAAATATCTGAATATATTGATTACTTATTAGACATCGCTGCTTCAACAGAAGCTGAAAGCCTTTTATAAGTACCATTTTCAAGTCTTTCACGAATAGCAGAGAAAGCTTCAAGTGTTTCCTCTACATCCTGTAAAGTATGAGTTGCAGTAGGGATCATTCTAAGAAGGATCAGTCCTTTAGGAATAACCGGGTATACAACTATAGAACAGAAAACGCCATGGTTCTCACGAAGATCTTTAACCAAAGCCATTGCTTCAGGGATGCTTCCTTTTAAATATACAGGAGTTACACAACTTTGGGTAGTCCCAATATCGAATCCGTTATCTTTCAATCCGTTCTGTAATGCGTTTACATTTTCCCAAAGCTTTTCTTTAAGCTCTGGCATGGTTCTTAGCATATCAAGACGCTTCAAAGCTCCTACTACCAGTTGCATTTGAAGTGATTTAGCGAACATCTGCGATCTAAGATTGTATTTTAAATAATCTATGATCTCTTTATCTCCTGCTATAAATGCGCCTGTACTGGCCAGGGATTTTGCAAAAGTTGCAAAATAAACATCTATTTCATCCTGTACTCCCTGCTCCTCACCTGCTCCGGCACCTGTTTTACCAAGTGTTCCAAAACCATGAGCATCATCTACAAATAATCTGAAGTTATATTTTTTCTTAAGCTCAACGATCTCCTTTAATTTTCCCTGCTCGCCACGCATTCCAAAAACACCTTCAGAGATCAATAAGATCCCGCCGCCGGTTTGTTCTGCGATCTTGGTAGCACGTTGAAGATTCTTCTCGATACTTTCCATATCGTTGTGCTTATAGGTGAATCTCTGACCTAAGTGCAATCTTACACCGTCTATAATACATGCGTGAGCATCTACATCATAAACAATAACATCCTGTTTGGAAACCAGGGCATCTATGGTAGAAACCATCCCTTGATATCCAAAATTTAAAAGGTAGGCTGCCTGCTTGTGTACAAAAGAAGCTAGTTCATCCTGTAATTTTTCATGAAGATCTGTATGACCACTCATCATTCTAGCTCCCATAGGATACGCAGAACCATACTCAGCAGCAGCTTCTGCATCTACTTTACGAACTTCAGGATGATTGGCCAGGCCAAGGTAGTCATTAATACTCCAAGTGATTACTTCCTTCCCGCGAAATTTCATACGGTTAGAAATTGGTCCTTCCAATTTTGGAAAAACGAAGTATCCTTCTGCCTGCTCAGCCCATTTACCTAGCGGTCCCTTGTCTTTGTAAATTTTATCAAATAAATCCTTCATCAGTCATTTTTTAGACGAGCCGCAAAAATACTGAAAATTGGCTCAATTCTACAAAGTAAATTTTAAACATCGAAATCTAAGAAAAACAAAAGCATCCTACAAAGTACAGGATGCTTTTGTTAATAAGTGTTAAAAACTTTTATTTGATCAGGTCTATAGACTGGGAGTCGGTTTCGTGCTGAGTATCAAAAAATCCTTGCTCGTTCATCCACTCATCGCTGTAGATCTTACTCATATATCTTGATCCGTGATCTGGGAAAATGATCACGACTTTGGAATTCTCATCGAATTCTCCTTCTTCATTAAATTGTTTCAATCCCTGCATCGCTGCACCACTGGTATAACCAACAAAAAGACCTTCGGTCCTTGCCAGCTCCCGTGCGGTATGGGCTGCGTCCTCATCGCTTACCTTTATAAATTTATCGATTGCATCGAAATCTGTAGCCGTTGGAATAAGGTTTTTACCTAATCCCTCTATACGGTATGGGTAAATTTCCCCTGCATCGAACTCACGGGTTTCATGATATTTCTTAAGAACAGACCCAAAGGCATCTATTCCCAGAACTTTAATATCAGGATTTTGCGCTTTTAGAAACCTAGCCGTACCAGAAATAGTGCCTCCGGTTCCGCTACATGCCACTAAATGTGTGATTTTTCCTTCAGTTTGTTTCCAGATTTCCGGACCTGTTGAATGGAAATGAGCATCAATATTCAATTCATTGAAGTATTGATTGATATAAACTGAACCTTTAATTTCCTTATGAAGTCTTTTAGCAACCTCGTAATAAGAACGCGGATCATCTGCAGGAACGTTTGCAGGGCAAACATATACCTTAGCTCCCATCGTCTTCAGCATATTGATCTTATCCTGTGAAGATTTGGAGCTAACTGCCAGAATACATTGATATCCCTTAATACAGCTTACCATAGCAATACTAAAACCTGTATTCCCAGATGTAGTTTCTATAATGGTATCGCCAGGTTTTAAGATGCCCTTTCTTTCAGCTTCTTCAATAATATGCAAGGCGATCCTGTCTTTGGAGGAGTGCCCCGGATTAAAAGATTCTATTTTAGCAAAATAGTCACCTTTAAATCCTTGAGTAATTTTATTTAAGTGAATTAATGGCGTATTACCTACAAGTTGTAATACATGGTCATAAACCTTTAAGTCTTCTCTCATAAATCGAAGTTCTTGTTACAAGGGCCCTCAAAAGATTAACTTATCAAGGCCGGTCAAATTTAAGGCAAATTTTTTAATTATTGATTTATACCCTCCAAATCCAGCAGAAACGCATATTCCTCAGCTACTTCCTTAAGTGCTTCGAATCTTCCGGAAGCCCCACCGTGGCCTGCATCCATATTGGTATGTAATAACAGTATATTATCATCTGTCTTCAGCTCTCTTAATTTTGCAACCCATTTAGCAGGTTCCCAGTATTGTACCTGTGAATCGTGAAGACCTGTGGTTACCAGCATATTTGGGTATTCCTGAGCCACTACATTATCATAGGGAGAATATGACTTCATGTATTCATAATATTCCTGGTCATTAGGGTTTCCCCATTCATCATATTCGCCGGTAGTAAGCGGAATACTATCGTCCAGCATAGTGGTTACCACATCTACGAAAGGAACTGCAGAGATGACCCCATTATAAAGGTTTGGAGCTAAGTTTACCACCGCGCCCATCAGTAAACCACCCGCAGATCCACCCATGGCATATAGGTGATTAGAAGAAGTGTAATTTTCCTTAATCAGGAATTCTGAAACATCTATAAAATCTGTAAAAGTATTCTTTTTGGTAAAGAGCTTACCATCTTCATACCATTCACGACCAAGGTATTCCCCGCCGCGAATATGGGCGATCGCATAAATAAATCCGCGATCAAGTAAACTTAACCTGACCGAAGAAAAATATGGATCTATAGTAGAACCATAAGAGCCGTAGGCATATTGCAATAATGGACTATTTCCATCTTTCTTAGTTCCTTTTCTATAAACCAGAGAAACCGGAATATTCGTTCCATCTTCAGCAGTAGCCCAAAGCCTTTCTGAAACATAATTATTTTTATCGAATTTACCGCCCAGGACTTCCTGCTCTTTAAGAACTACCTTATCCTCTGTTTTCATATTATACTCCACAACCGATGTTGGTGTAGTAAGACTGTTATAAGTATATCTCAAGAGATCTGTTTCAAAATCTGGATTGATAGAAGTATATGCCGTATAGGTCTCATTATCGAAGGGAATATAAAACTCCTTACTATCATCCCATTTAATGATCCTTATCTTATTAAGGCCATTAGTGCGTTCACTAACCACAAGGTATTCCTTAAATATATCTATATCCTCAAGAAGAAAATCTTTCCTGTGTGGGATCACATCATGCCAATTTTCCATTGCAGTCTTATCAACCGGTGTTTTCATCAGTTTGAAATTGATAGCTTCATCTTTATTGGTGACCACATAAAAATGATCCTCAAAATGAGAAATGCTATATTCAAGACCTCTTACCCTGGGCTGAAATATCTTAAATTCTCCTTCAGGCTTATCGGCGTCAAGAAATCTATATTCTGTAGTAAGTGTGCTATGAGAACCAATGATTATGTATTCGCGGGATTTAGACTTATATACGTAGGTATTAAAAGTCTCATCCTCTTCTTCAAATACCAATTCGTCGTTCTCAGGATCGGTTCCCAGAACATGCTTATAGATCCTGTAAGACCTCAAGGTTTGAGGATCTTTTTTTGTATAATAAAGGGTTTTATTGTCGTTCGCCCAAGTAGAACCGCCCGTAGTATTTTTGATCTCCTCCTCATAGATCTCTCCCGTTTCCAGGTTTTTGATCCTTATGGTGTATTTTCTTCGGCTTAAAGTATCGGTTCCAAAGGCTACCAGCTTATTATCTGGACTAACATTTAATCCTCCTAAACTGTAATATTCGTAACCCTCTGCCATTTTATTCACATTGAACATGACTTCCTCAGGCGCCTCCTGGGTTTCCTTTTTCCTTGAATAGATGGGATAATCATAACCTTTTTCGAAACGAGTAATATACCAGTAACCATTCAGTTTATAAGGTACAGACTCATCATCCTCCTTTATTCGACCTTTCATTTCCTCGAATAATTTCTCCTGAAATTTCTTCGTATGCGAGGTCATTTTATCGTTATAATCATTTTCGGCCTCCAGGTAGGCAATAACTTCGGGATCTTCACGCTGATTCATCCAGAAATAATTATCTATCCTTACATCACCATGTTTCTCGAGCTTTTCAGCTATTTTCTTTGCTTTCGGGGCTTCAATATCCTTTTTCAAATCATTTTTGTTTTGCGCGGATGCAAATGTAACGCATCCTAATAGAAATACTAATAGTCTTTTCATTTTGGCTGGTTTGATGCGGTAATTTAGTAATTTTGAAATCATAAATTTTAAATCGATAAATATGTTTGGAGATATGATGGGCATGATGAATAAACTGAAGGAAGCCCAGGAAAAAGTAGAAGCAACTAAGCAAAGATTAAATTCTGTTCTTGTAGATGAACAAACCAGCGACGGACTTCTTAAAGTTACCGTAACTGCTAATAGAGAAGTGAAAAATATTTCTATAGATGATTCTTTGCTGGAAGATAAAGAACAACTGGAAGATTACCTGGTTCTAACAATGAATAAGGCGATTGAAAAAGCTACTAAAATAAATGAAGCTGAAATAGGAGCGGCTGCGAAGGATGGTATGCCAGATATCCCAGGAATGAATGATCTTATGAAATAGACATTTTTCTAATAAATAAAAAAGCCCGGAAAAGAAATTCCGGGCTTTTTTATTTTTAGGCTTCTCCTCTGGCAGGGTATTCCTCTTTTATAACAAAAGAGATGGATTTTAATAGTTCATCGAATTTTGGTCTTGCGAAAGGCATTGACTGTATGCTAGCGGAGTATAAGGTATTATCTGGTCTAATAAGAAACAAGGCTGGTTCCAGAAAAACTTTAGGTTCCGAATCCTTTATCCCTTCTGAAATAAACAGTCCCCATTTCCTGCCTTCATCAATACCAAAATCATAACCAATATTCAGCTTATCAATATCCCACTCTTCGACCGTCTTATGCGCCAGCTCCTCGTTAATTGAACTTACGCAAATTACATTAACGCCCTTATCTCTAAATTCTTCGATCTTCGTGTTCAGTTCTTCC
>JBFIMP010000140.1:0-6865 GCA_041611635.1 Christiangramia sp. | reverse complement strand
ATTTCAATAATGCAGGTCCTGCAGGAAGTTATCTGGATGAATTGAACAATGCCGGTTGCACACTAGGCGGTTCTAGAGCAACATCAGCTCCTTCAGATGGATGTCCTGTGGTGGAAGATACAAGACCTGGTAAAGGGAAACCTTCAAGTAAAGGAGCCTCTTCAATAACCAGCGGATTTAAAGCTTCACCGGTACCATTTAAAGAGAATCTTACTTTACAGTATGACTTCGACTATGTTTCCGACGTTACCATTCAAGTATATGATGTTAGAGGCCAGTTATTAAGGACATTTAAGGACAAAAAAGTAAGTAAAAATGATATTACTAAACTGGATGTTGATTTCAAAATGAACAGGAATCAGGTATATATCATAAGAGTAGCAACCAATAGAGAAGTGTTCAGCAAAAGCATCATTTCGTCTAAAAGGTAATTATTAATGAAACTAAAATAGAAAGAGCAGCCAATTGGCTGCTCTTTTGCTTTATATAGATTTCAAAAAAATTAGTCCTTAAGGATGCTTCTTGAAATTACGATCTTCTGGATCTCTGAAGTTCCTTCATATATCTGGGTGATCTTAGCGTCTCGCATTAATCTCTCAACGTGATATTCCTTAACATACCCGTTTCCTCCATGTACCTGAACTGCTTCTACGGTAACATCCATCGCTGTTTGTGACGCATGCAGTTTAGCCATGGCACCAGATAGGTCGTAATTGAGACCCTGATCTTTATCCCAGGCAGCTTTCATCACCATATGGCGTGCAGCTTCGATTTGCGTATGCATATCGGCAAGTTTAAAGGCGATAGCCTGGTGATTACAGATCTCTGTACCAAATGCTTTACGTTGTTTAGAATAATCCTTAGCCAGTTCATATGCTCCGGAAGCAATTCCTAAAGCCTGAGCAGCGATCCCGATTCTTCCTCCGGAAAGGGTTTTCATGGCAAATTTAAATCCGAAGCCATCTTCACCTATCCTGTTTTCTTTAGGAACTTTTACATCATTAAAATTCAATGAATGTGTATCACTACCTCTAATTCCTAATTTTTGTTCTTTTGGTCCAATTTCAAAACCATCCCATTCTTTTTCTACGATAAAGGCGTTGATTCCTTTGTGCTTCTTCTCTTTATCGGTTTGTGCGATCACCAGGTAATAATCTGCAGAGCTACCATTGGTGATCCAGTTTTTGGTTCCGTTAAGGACATAGTGGTCACCTTTATCTATCGCCGTAGTTCTTTGGGAAGTAGCATCACTTCCTGCTTCTGGTTCAGAAAGGCAGAAGGCTCCAAGTTTTTCTCCTGTAGTTAGCTTGGAAAGGTATTTTTTCTTTTGCTCTTCATTTCCAAAGGTATCAAGCCCCCAGCACACTAATGAATTATTTACAGAGACCATTACCGAAGCTGATGCATCAATTTTTGAAAGCTCTTCCATGGCAAGTACATAAGAAATTGTATCCATTCCTCCACCGCCATATTCCGGTGATGCCATCATCCCTAGAAATCCTAGTTCACCCATCTTTTTGATAAGCTCCTTTGGAAATTCCTGCTTTTCATCTCTTTCGATCACCCCAGGTAAAAGTTCTGCTTTCGCAAAATCCCGGGCTGCATCACGAATCATTATATGTTCTTCTGTAAGTTTGAAATTCATCTGAAAAATTTTTAGAAAAAACTGATTTTTGGACGGCAAAGATAGCTTTTTGGTAGGTATTTTTCAATTGATATTAAGTATTTTTACGAATATGGAAAAAACGCAATACAGAGTTGTAGGCGTAATGTCTGGAACTTCACTCGATGGTATAGACCTGGTTTTTACCGAAATAAGCTTTGAGGATCAGGTTGATTTTTCAATTTTAGCAGCAGAGACATTTTCATATACGCCAAAATGGAGGGAAAGGCTTTCTACTGCAATAAACCTTGATGCGCCGGCATTGACCAGCCTGGATAATGAATATACCGATTATCTATCTCATATAATTAATGAATTTATTGGTAAAAATGATATAGATCTTTTAGACGCCGTTTGCAGTCACGGTCATACGGTAAAACATAGGCCCAGGAAGGGTATTACCTTGCAAATCGGGAATCTTCCCAAACTGGCTAAATCATTAAATATCCCGGTAGTTTGCGATTTCCGGGTTCAGGATGTTGAGCTGGGAGGTCAGGGTGCACCACTTGTTCCCATTGGAGACCGGCTGTTTTTTCCTGATTATAAATACTGTATCAACCTTGGTGGATTCGCAAATGTTTCACTGGAAGAAGGATCACAAAGAATTGCCTATGACCTGTGCCCGGTAAATACAGTATTTAATTATTTCATGAACAAGATAGGTAAGGAATATGATGAAAACGGGCAGCTTGCGCGTTCCGGACAAGTTCATGAAGGTTTACTTAAAGACCTTAACTCTCTTAGTTTCTATAAAAAGGAACCACCAAAATCATTGGGAATAGAATGGGTGAATTCAGATGTAATTCCGTTGATTGAAAAATATGATCTCGAGATTCCTGATATTTTGAAAACCTTCGCGGTTCATGCCGCAACTCAAATAGCTGTAAACCTGGATAACGATAAACAATCTGATGTGTTATTAACCGGAGGTGGAGCTTTTAATTCTTTCTTTATCGAGCAGTTAAGGTCCAAATCTGCCTGTAATTTTATAATTCCTGAAAGGCAGTTGATAGATTTTAAAGAAGCCTTGATATTTGCTCTTCTTGGAGTTTTGAAATTGAGGGGAGAAATAAATGTGCTTAGCTCGGTTACAGGTGCAAAAATGGATCATTCTTCAGGTAGAATTTACGAACCCTGAATATTTTGTCAAATTCAGAATGTAGGCTGCTTAGTTTTATATATTTGCCTTAAAATAATTCAAAAATGAAAGAATTACTCAAAGTATACGAGAATAAAGAGCCCGAAATTGTTTTTAACTGGAAAGACTCTGAGACAGAGGCTGAAGGATGGACGGTAATTAACTCCCTAAGAGGAGGAGCTGCCGGTGGAGGAACCAGAATGAGAAAAGGTTTAGACCAGAACGAAGTACTTTCATTGGCCAAAACTATGGAAGTGAAATTTACCGTTTCAGGACCTCCAATTGGCGGTGCAAAATCTGGGATCAATTTTGATCCGGCAGACCCTAGAAAAAAAGGAGTTTTAGAACGTTGGTATAAAGCAGTTTCACCATTGTTGAAAAGTTACTATGGTACTGGTGGAGATCTAAATGTAGATGAGATCAATGAAGTTATTCCAATTACCGAAGATTGCGGGGTCTGGCATCCACAGGAAGGTGTATTTAACGGGCATTTTCAACCAACAGAAGCCGATAAAATTAACAGAATAGGTCAGCTAAGACAGGGTGTGATCAAAGTATTGGAGAATACCAATTTTTCTCCCGATGTGACTAGAAAATATACCGTGGCAGATATGATAACCGGTTACGGGGTGGCAGAAGCCGTACATCATTATTACACTATTTATGGTGGTGATATTAAAGGGAAAAGAGCGATAGTTCAAGGATTTGGTAATGTTGGTTCTGCAGCTGCCTACTACCTGGCTCAAATGGGAGCTAAGATTGTTGGAATTATTGATCGCGCTGGTGGATTGATCAATGAAGAAGGATTCAGTTTTGAAGAAATCAAACAGATGTTTTTGGATAAGGACGGTAATGCTCTTAGACATGAAAATGTAATTCCTTTTGAAGAGATCAATGAAAAAGTATGGAAGCTTGATGCAGAGATCTTCGCTCCCTGTGCAGCATCAAGACTTATTTCTAAAGATCAGATAACTAATCTTATAGATCGAAAACTCGAGGTTATTTCTTGTGGAGCTAATGTTCCTTTTGCAGACAAGGAGATTTTCTTTGGTCCTATTATGGAATATACCGATGAACGTGTAAGTTTGATTCCAGACTTTATTTCTAATTGCGGGATGGCAAGAGTATTTGCATACTTTATGGAAAGAAGGGTTCAGATGACCGATGAAGCTATTTTTAACGATACTTCAATGACCATCAAGAATGCTATTCAAAATACTTTCGACAATAACAGCAGTAAGACAAATATCAGTAAAACAGCTTTCGAAGTTGCTCTAAAACAGCTTGTTTAAAAGTTTGTGTAAACATTTTTTCCTTTCAGGTAAAAGCCTGTTGCTGATTAATTAAATTTGGTTGACAATTAATATCACTAAAGCACGTTACATTAAAAAACCCATTTATACATATGCTTAACTTTTTTCAGCAGGACGAGGTAGCCGAAGCTGCACAGACGGCAGAGCCCATCGTAGAAGAAAAGACCTTATCATTATTCGACCTAATGTTCAGTGGAGGTCTTGGAGGTCAGATTATTATCATCATTCTTTTTGTTCTCTTATTCGCAGCGGTTTACATTTATTTTGAGAGATTGTTCGCCATCAAGGCAGCAAGCAAGGTAGATAGGAACTTTATGCTTCAAATAAAAGATAGCGTTCTTAATGGAAATATTGAATCTGCCAAGATGCGTTGCGCTCAAAGTGATTCTCCGGTGGCGAGATTAACTGAAAAAGGTATCTCCAGGATTGGAAGTCCGTTAGAGGACATTAACACAGCCATAGAAAATGCAGGTCGTCTTGAGGTCTATAAACTTGAAAAGAATGTAAGTATTCTCGCAACCGTAGCTGGTGCAGCCCCTATGATCGGGTTCCTGGGGACCGTAATTGGTATGGTGCTTGCTTTTCATGAATTGGCGACCAGTAGCGGCCAGGCTCAGATGGGTGCTCTTGCAGAAGGAATCTATACTGCCATGACCACTACAGTTGCAGGTTTAATCGTGGGTATTATCGCTTATATAGGTTATAACCACCTGGTGGTGAAAACTGATAAAGTGATACACCAAATGGAGGCTACCGCGGTAGATTTCCTTGACCTTCTAAACGAACCTGCTTAATATGAATTTAAGAGGAAGAAATAAAATAAGCCCAGAGTTTAGCATGAGCTCGATGACAGATGTGGTTTTCCTGCTGCTCATCTTTTTTATGCTAACCTCTCCTGCGATAACTCCTGAAGCACTTGACCTTATTTTGCCAAAGGCGAAGGGTAAAACTACTAGTAAGCAAACGCTTTCGGTTAGTATTACCAAAGATCTTCAGGTGTATATAAATAGTGAGAGAATTAGTAATAGTGCACTTGAATCTACTCTGAAAACCCGTCTTGGCGGTGAAGAGAATCCTACTATCATCTTAAGGGTGGAAGAGGGAGTGCCTATAGAGAAAGCGGTAAATGTTATGGATATCGCAAATAGAAATAGTTACAAGATTGTATTAGCGGTTAAACCTGAATAGAATGTCTTTGCTGGAAACTAAACATGAGAAGAAATCTTTTACCATTACAGTTGTACTACATGTACTACTGATCCTTCTTTTGATATTTTTCGGCCTTACTTATTTAGATCCGCCGCCAGAAAGTGGTATTGCTATAAATTTTGGGACTTCAGAAGTTGGATCAGGAAATGAGCAGCCTAAAGAGCCGGTTAGATCTGCGCCAAAAAAGGTAGCCGCACAGCCTGTAAAGTCTGAACCTGTGATCGAAAAAGAAGTCGTTACCCAGGATATAGAGGAAGCGCCGGTGATAGAAAAAAAGAAAAAGGAACCAGCTCCGGTTGAAACCAAGCAGCCAGAACCTAAAAAGAAACCTGAACCTGTTAAAAAACCCGAGCCTAAACCAGATAAATCCACGAACGATGCTTTAAGCAGTATCCTTAATGGTCCGGAAAGGTCTGGAACTGCTACCGGTGGTGAAGGTAATGATAATGTAGCTGGAGATAAAGGTAGTCCAGATGGTGATCCTAAAGCCAGTTCTTATTATGGTCAGGGGGCTGGACTGGATGGTGATGGGAATTACAGACTAGGCGGGAGAAAAGCTCTGAATAAGGAAAAATTTGTACAGGATTGTAATGAATCAGGAATTGTGGTGGTAAAGATCGTAGTAGATCAATCTGGCCGTGTTATCAGCGCACAGCCCGGGATGAAAGGAACTACCAATAGTGCCGCCTGTCTAACCGGACCGGCAAAACGAGCCGCTCTCGCTACGAGATTCAATAGCGATTCTAATGCACCTGCCACCCAGGTGGGAACTATTATCTACGATTTTAAACTCACGGAATAATTGAGAACTTATCAAGATACTGTTGAATGGATGTTTCAGCAGTTACCGATGTTTCAACGAATCGGAAAACAAGCCTTCAAAAAGGATCTTTCCAATACCCTAAAACTTGCCGAACATTTAGGTCATCCTGAAAATAATTTCAGAAGTATTCATGTTGCCGGAACCAATGGTAAGGGATCTGTCAGCCATATGTTGGCTTCAGTTTTTCAGGCTTCAGGCTACAAAACAGGCCTGTATACCTCACCTCATTTAAAGGATTTCAGAGAAAGGATCAGGATTAATGGTCAAGTAGTACCTAAAGCGAACGTAGTTTCATTCATAGAAGAGAATCAAGTCTTCCTGGAGAAAAACAAATTGAGCTTTTTCGAAATGACCGTGGGAATGGCCTTCGATTATTTTGCCAAAGAGAAAGTTGATATTGCCATCATAGAAACGGGCATGGGAGGTAGGTTGGATTCCACTAATATAATTATGCCTGAACTTTCAGTGATCACCAATATTGGCTTAGATCACACTGCCTTTCTGGGAACTAATCTTACTGAGATCGCTGGTGAAAAGGCCGGGATTATTAAAGAAGAAACCCCAGTGGTTATTGGAGAAAAACAAGAGGAAACAATTCCTGTTTTTCAATCGAAAGCGCTGGAACAAAATGCTAATATATTCTTTGCTGAAGATTATAGCTTTCCGGAATACTCTACAGATCTGCGAGGAGATTATCAGCAAAAAAATTTAAAGACCGT
>JBFIMP010000139.1:0-6874 GCA_041611635.1 Christiangramia sp. | reverse complement strand
GCTAAAAATTTTGGAGCTTGCGGTATTGGTTTGACCAGGACCGAACATATGTTCTTTGGGCATGAAAGGATTAAAGCCATGCGGGAAATGATCCTGGCAGAAACCACCAACGGTAGAAAGAGAGCCCTCAGAGAATTACTTCCTATGCAGAGAGAGGATTTTGAAGGAATCTTTGAAGCCATGCAGGGACTACCCGTAACTATAAGATTACTGGATCCACCACTGCATGAGTTTGTGCCTCATGAACTTTCACAACAGAAAGAACTCGCCAAGGAAATGCATATATCTGTAAAACAAGTGAAAAACAAGGTTGATGAACTTAAGGAGTTCAACCCTATGCTGGGCCACCGCGGCTGCCGTTTAGGAAACACCTATCCTGAGATCACCGAAATGCAGGCCAGAGCTATTTTTGAAGCGGCATTGAGTCTCAAGGAGAGAGGTATTAAGGTTAAACCTGAAATTATGGTGCCGTTGGTAGGAACTGTAAAGGAATTTATCCTGCAGGAGCAGATTATCAGGGAAGTTGCCGAGACTGTTTTTACTGAAAGGGAAAGCAGGGTAGAATACCTGGTGGGTACTATGATCGAAATTCCAAGAGCGGCATTAACTGCAGATGAAATTGCAAAACATGCCGAGTTCTTCTCTTTTGGAACCAATGATCTTACCCAGATGGTATATGGATTTTCTCGCGACGATGTTGGAAAATTCCTGCCGGTGTATTACGAAAAAGGGATCCTGGGAGGAGATCCGTTCGAGGCTATAGATCAGGAAGGAGTAGGACAATTGATCAAGATAGGAATAGAGAGAGGAAGAAGCACCAAGCCAGATCTTAAGATCGGTATCTGTGGTGAACACGGGGGTGAACCTTCCTCCATAGAGTTCTGTTATAAAAAGGGGATGAACTATGTAAGTTGTTCGCCTTTTAGAGTGCCCATAGCCCGTATAGCTTCAGCACAGGCCGCAATTAAGAATAGCCGGGAATAAATTGCAGATGGGTAAATAATTTAAATCAAATGTGTTGAGGTCTGATAATAGATTATTATCAGATAATGCAAACCTCTGGAGTTTATTCTTCAGAGGTTTGTTATTAACATTCTGCAATGCAAAGCTTATATTTTAATTTTTGAAAGCTATTCTTTCACCTAATTTGTTAATTGTTAATATCCTGGTTAAAAACTATTTAGCAGATCGTTAAATACAAGTCTTAAGTCTCATTAAATTGCACAAATCCCAGGGACACCCTACTTATAATAGCTGGATTTCGAAACTACGGTAATCTAATTACCTATAATTCACACTTTATGAGACTTTTTTTGCACCAAATCAAATTAATTGACCAATCTGTTACTGATATTAAAATTATTAGTATCCTGTTCAAATTCTTTCTAATTACAGCTATTGCATTATTGGTTTTTGTATTAACGGCAAAGACCTACACCCCTAGCCCTTTTAAGGATGGGAATAAACCAATGCCAGAAATGTTTACAGCGAATCCACCGGCTCCATTTTAGCGGAGGAGATTTGTTGAAAAGGCGCTGGGGAAATCAATACAGTAATTCTCGAAAGTATTTTGCTTTAAGGTAATTTTGAAAAGATCCTTGTTTTTAACATCATTAAGACCCATGCCTCGACCTTTACCTATTTTTGGAAAATACTGCTTAATACTCCCTGGGTCCAGAAAGATCCCGTAAATCGGATTTTCCTATCTGAACTTAAAAGTCCATTATCCCAAACTAGACAGTTAAAACGATACAGGTAGTTATTAATTGGTTCAGGAAATGGAATCTTATAAAGCTCATAACTTTATTCCGCCTTAAAGACAGATTTTCCTTCTTTTATAGATTCCAGAACCTCTATAGAATTAATTTCTAAAGGTTTTATTTTCAATGGATTTTTATCAAGGATCACAAAATCGGCTAGTTTGCCTTCAGTTATGGTGCCTTTACTATCTTCTTCAAAAAATTGATAGGCAGCCCAATCGGTTAATGTTTTTAGAGCTTCATAAGGTGTAAGGCGCTGGTCTGGACCCAAAATTTTCCCCGATCGTGTTACCCGGTTCACTGTTGCATCCAGGACACGCATGGAATTGGGAAAAGTAACCGGAGCATCATGATGGGAAGTAATCTTGAGTCCAGCGTTTACCACGTCTCTGGTAGGAGAAATGTAACTGCCTCTTTCTTCACCCAATACAGAATCCCGATGCCAATCTCCCCAGTAATAGGTGTGCATAGGAAATAAAGAAGGTATTATATCCAGTTCAACCAGATCTGGAATCTGCTCTTTTCGTAATGTTTGACCGTGTATAAGGACTGTTCTGTGATTATCATATCCATTCTCGTTCTCTGCTACTTTCACTGCCTTTATGAATTGGTCTATTGCCGCGTCCCCATTGGCATGAGCTAAAATTTGCCACTCATTCCTGAATGCTGTATTAAAATGCTTGATTGCGGTACTATCTGCAATGACTGGATAACCAGTATAACAACCCGTTTGCCCATCGGGATTAACATGATAACATTTAGTTAGCCAAGCCGTTTTACCCTGTGGAGAACCATCAAGAGTAAGTTTTACCCCACCAACCCTAAATTTGTTCTTGTAGCTATGTGATGGTAAATAACTTCCTTCAGTAATATAATCGGTTCCTAAAGCGATATCTGGATAAGCTACAACATCTATATAGTAAGCTCCATTATTAGCGCCTCTTTTTAGAGCGGCCAGCTGGTCAATGGTGGTTCTTCCATCCTGAGCTGTTAAATAACCTTTTTTTGCATATTCGTCCTGGCCTTTTTTGATGGCTTCTGCTTCAAGTTCTTCGTCCATTTTTCCAAGAATTGGAAAAAGGACATTATATAAAGCATTTTCTTCCAGTACTCCATTGGGTTTTCCATTTGTATCCCTTCTTAAAACTCCTCCCTTTGGGTCAGGAGTATCTGAAGTATAACCCATAAGCTCCATGGCTTTGGAATTTATCACACCCAGATGACCTGATTGGTGAATGATTAATATCGGTAATTCGGTACTTATTTTATCAAGATCACTGGCTGTTGGATGTGCATTTTCGCTAAGCTGTGAATCATCATAGCCATTACCTATTATCCATCCCAGCTTACTGGTCAAATATTTTCCTTCTTCGCTTTGTTGATAAGTTCTAACCGTTTCTATGATAGAATTAAAATCGGCTCCGGGGCCGTCTGGAGGAGGCAAAATGTTAGCTGCCATAGAAGTGAAACCTACATTAAAAAAATGCCCGTGACCATCTAAAAAGGCAGGCAGCATGGTTTTACCATTTAAATCTACCTGGACAGCATCAGGATATTTATCCATAGCTTCCTGCTTAGGACCAACAAAAATAATTTTTCCTTCTTCTGCAACTACTGTTTCTACATATTGAGGCATATCACCTTCCATGGTGATTATATCTCCATTAGAATAGAGCGTTCTATCCTGGCCATAAATATTAGCCGAAAAGAGAAGTAATAGAGCCCAGCTATTAATAAAAATCTGCAATTTTAGTTTCATAAGATTTCTTATTTAGTTTATAATTTTTGTTACAGAAGGCAATCAATTTTCTAAGGGATTGATTTACTGATTACTAATACCTTAATAATTAATTCGAAAAAATATATTGCTTATGAGATGCGCATCGGCTATGCTAAAATGCGAGCATTAATTTAGCGAAAAAAACTTACATGACTCCCTAACAAGCTATATTTCAGTTGGTTATGCTAAGTATAAAGAGCGAGCGAAGATTTTTAACAATTACTGAGTAGGTTTTTTGTGGATTTACATGGAATTTCATCTCTAATGGATGTCAATTTTATGCAAACCAGATAGTTAAAATGTTTACTTATGATCGATTATATAATCAATAAATTTTCATTCAGGCAGATAGAATTAGCTTTTTTGAAAAAAAAACCTTGCCCCAGGTCCAGGTCCGCAACCTCACCGAAGATTCCTGCAGTCACAATATTCCTGCTACAGCTTGCGGTACCTGGTTCATTTTGAACGGCTCGGTTCTCATATCTAAAAAGGGATGATCATATTCTCATTATTTTCTCCATTTTCATCGCCTGGGAAACAAGGCGGGCCAGGCCTTTTCCACGGAACACTGCTAAGGGAACCATGAGCATGGCTGCAAAATCTCGTTACAATGCCCAGATCCGTTTACAAATGTTTTAAGCTTGTTTCCCTATCAATTTGAAATGATAGATCAGGTTTTGCGAAAGCTATTTTTAATCATGAAGATTCTAAAGAATATGGAGAAAATAACCCTTGGCTTAATTCAATTTTTTTTGAAAATATAATCTTGCAATGATGAGGTTTTCAATTGAAATAAACGGCTTCAAATTTGGCCAGAGGAGCCATTTTTGCGCGGTTTAAATATAAAATATCCTCATTAAGATTGTAATTATCAACCATTTCCATCACCTTAAGAAATTCCTGTTCCTGGGTCATGTCTAAGCAGGCCTTCTTGGTGGTAGTCATTTTGCTGAATTTTATACGGTTAGCAGGAAATATTTCATAAGTGCCAGTGAAATTATTACAACCGGAAAAACCATCAATTCTCTGGTCTTTAGGTCTTAATATAAATTCAATTTTTTTTCGCTTTTCTTCAATCTTTACAGTTTTACCCTTGAGTTCTACCAATTTCCAGTATTTGTTGGTTAGATTATTATCCTGCTTTTCAAGTATATATTTGGCTTTAAGGTCATTTTGGCTCCTTTTACCGTTTTCATCCAGCTTAAAGAGCCTGTTCTCCCCAACCAGGAAAATATTTGGTTCGGGAAGACCTTCTAAAGTCACCTTACTACCATCATCGCTCCATTGAAATTTTCCGGTTTTTGTAATAATTTCAACATCTTCTTTTCCCTGATATCTGGTTTTGTAGCTATAGGTGAGATCATTGTTTAAAATGATCATGCTTTGAATTCCTTCACAATCTGCACTTGGTAGGATCCCATAATAAGTGCCGTTCCAGTCTAATGAGGTTCTGGAATTGTCTCCTATAAATTCAGCTTTTTTATTGTTCATGTGTGGTTTACAGCTCAGCATCATGCATATGCAGGTAATCAAAGCAATCACTAATTTTTTCATGTCTTAAAGATGGTTAATATTGTTACTCTTTTTCGTTTTTAATTTTATCTACTATAGCAGCTGTTCAGGATTTTAGATCTAACCCCTTGACCATTATTTGGGAACATTCGTCCAGTTTTTTTGTAGCAAGCATGATATCATTTATTACAAAAGCCCCACTCCCTATCACTCTCTCTTTTCATATAAAAATTAGGGAAAATTATCCAATTAGATTAAAAACCGGAAATTTTAATTAAAAGTGTTCCTTGTTAAAATATGTTCTTATAACATCTGATTAACAGGTTTCTAGGTGAATCTTTGGTAACTTTTAAAGATGAATTTATAAAGACGTAATCATGAAAAATTTGAAGGGATATGGGTTTGTGATTTTTATGTTTTCGCTGGTATTTAACCTGGATGCCAATGCGCAGTCAAAAGAAGAGAAGAATTTTATAAAAGCTAAAGACAAGGAAACACTTGTCATAGACGCCAGGTATGCCATGGAAAAATTGCGTGAAAATAATGCTGATGTGGCCCGACTTGAAGAGGACGCATATGGTTATGTAGTTTTCCCGAATGTAGGAAAAGGAGCTTTTATCGCCGGTGGTGCTGCGGGTAACGGAGTGGTGTACCAGGGAGGTAAACATATAGGATGGGCTCAGTTAAGGCAGGTAGATATAGGCCTTCAGATTGGAGGAGAGGCTTTTAGGGAAGCGATTTTTTTTCAGACCGAGCAGGATCTTGAAGAGTTCAAATCTGGCGAACTGGAATTTACCGGAGGAGTTTCGGCAGTTGCAATTACTGAAGGCGCCTCCAGAAGCATTAATTTTGAAGATGGAATGGCCGTGGTCACAATGCCTAAAGGCGGAGCAATGATAGAGATCTCAGTTGGCGGCCAGAAATTTAAGTATATTGATAAGTAAAAGTTAAATGATACAATAAGAGCCGGTTTCCATGCCGGCTTTTTTATTTTGTGTTTATGAAAAATAATATTTCCACTTTAATATTCGATGTGAATGAGACCCTCCTCGATCTGCAACCGCTAAAAGACAGCATTAATTCTTCCTTAAATGATCAAAATGCTGCTGAGGTATGGTTTTCAGAATTACTGCAGTATTCACTGGTAGAGTCCATTACAGGTAGCTACCACGATTTTAGCATGATCGCAGCTTCGATTCTCAAAATGAATGCCCGCAAACGTAAATTAGATCTTAATGATGAAGAAATAGGAGAGATCCTAAAGCCAATCAGCTTCCTGCATGCTTACCCTGAGGTGGCAGAGGGCCTGGTGCGGCTTAGCAAGGCAGGTTATAAAATGGTCGCGTTTAGCAACGGGAAACCCTCTGTTTTAAAAGATCAACTGGAGTTTTCTGGGTTGGCACAATACTTTGATCATATATTAAGTGTGGATGCCGTTAAAAAATATAAGCCACATCCAGATACTTATCGATATGCTGTAGATAAGGCAGGGGGAGAGTTAAGGACCACTATGATGATTGCTGCACATGGATGGGATATTGCCGGGGCAGCCAGAGCAGGAATGCAAACAGCTTTTATTGAAAGAGAAGGCAAATTTGTTTTTGCACTGGCTCCTGAACCAAGCCTTGTTTCCAAAGATATACTGTCCCTGGCGTCTAAATTAGCATAATTTAGTTATAGCCTGAAACTAAAAAAACCGCGATGATGAATCTTCAACGCGGTTTTTTTTGATTTATATGGTTTTCCTAGAAGTCGAAATTAAAAGTGAAGTTCACCCGGCCACCTTCATCTCCTACATAATACCCAATATTACCGGTAAAGG
>JBFIMP010000138.1:0-6949 GCA_041611635.1 Christiangramia sp. | reverse complement strand
TGAAAAGGAGATTAAAAAGGAGATAAGAACAGCCAAGCACAATGCCTGGACCGCGTACCTTAATCCTACTCTTTCTAAACAAAAAGAACTGGTTAAATTGCTGGACGATGCTGCCAAGGCTAGTGCAAATGGGAATTTTATAAAGTCTATAAAGAAAGAAGTAGCCGGTAATAAAGAACCCCTCAAAAAGGATCTTGTTTCAGCTGGGAGAAGATGCCTCAGATATTTGATTGGTGAAGAATCTGCTGAAAAAGCTGCTCTTATCAACTGGCTAAATGATTTTGCAGATCAGGCGCATGAAGACTATGCCGCTTATCTCTATAAAGAAGAAGATACACAGGTTGAGGTTTTACCCGACTATGACGAGGAAGCTGAAGAAGTTGACGCGAGAATAGTTCTAAGAGATAACTTCGATGCTATTTTTAGCAGCAGGCCTGAGACCCTTATCTTTGGGGAAGATTCTGGAGAGATAGGCGATGTGAACCAGGGACTCGAAGGACTTCAGAAAAAATATGGTGAATTTAGAATTTCTGATACCGGAATTAGAGAAGCTACCATTTTAGGCCAGGGAATAGGAATGTCTATGCGAGGTCTTAGACCTATTGCAGAGATCCAATACCTGGATTATGTGATGTATTGTCTTCAAGGCATGAGCGATGATCTGGCTACCGTTCACTATAGAACAAAAGGAAAGCAAAAAGCACCTCTTATCGTTAGAACCCGTGGGCACAGGCTTGAAGGGATATGGCATAGCGGTTCGCAAATGGGCGGACTTCTAAACCTTTTAAGGGGAATGTATGTGCTTGTCCCGCGAAATATGACCAAGGCAGCAGGGTTCTACAATACACTTTTAGATCTGGATACTCCAGCCCTTGTTATAGAGTGTCTTAATGGATATCGTTTAAAAGAGAAATTGCCAACTAACCTTGGGCAATTCAAAACTCCTATTGGAGTAACTGAAACGGTTAAGGAAGGAAGTGATATCACTTTGGTGTCTTATGGTTCAACTTTGAGAATCGTAGAGGAAGTTGCCAAAGAATTACAGGAAGTAGATATTAACGCTGAAGTTATAGATGTACAATCTCTATTACCTTTTGACATTAACCATGATATCGTAAAAAGTGTAGAGAAAACCAATAGGTTACTGGTTATAGATGAAGATGTACCTGGAGGAGCTTCCGCATTTATTTTACAAAAGATCTTAGATGAGCAGAATGCTTACAGGTTTTTAGATAGCAAACCACAAACTCTTACAGCTAAAGAACACAGACCGGCATATGGTACAGATGGGGATTACTTCTCTAAACCTTCTGCAGAAGATATCTTCGAAAAGATATATTCTATTATGCACGAATCTGATCCTCATAAATATCCAAAGCTTAGATAGTTTATTAAACCGATACAAATAAAAAAGCCATGATTTCGAGATCATGGCTTTTTTATTATTATATATTTTAAACTATCCAAATACCGGAGAATATTATGATCCTTATAAATTAAATATCCTCATTCTTAATCAAATGAGTTTCACTCGAAACCGTTATATTATGGAATCCACTTTTTCTCAAAATTCGGTTTACGTTTTTCCAGGAATGCATCTCTTCCTTCTTTAGCCTCATCGGTCATATAAGCAAGCCTGGTAACCTCCCCTGCAAAAACCTGCTGTCCCACCATCCCATCATCGGTCATGTTCATGGCAAATTTCAGCATTTTAATAGAAGTTGGTGATTTAGCCATAATTTCCTGAGCCCATTCGTATGCCGTATCTTCCAGCTTATCGTGTGGGATCACGGCATTCACCATTCCCATCTCGTAAGCTTCCTGAGCCGAGTAATTTCTTCCTAAGAAGAAAATCTCACGAGCTTTTTTCTGCCCTACCATTTTCGCAAGGTATGCCGAACCGTACCCCGCATCAAAACTGGTTACATCTGCATCTGTCTGTTTAAAGATCGCGTGTTCTTTACTCGCTAAAGTCAAATCACATACTACATGAAGGCTGTGACCACCACCTACTGCCCAACCCGGGACTACACAAATAACAGCTTTTGGCATAAACCTGATTAGCCTTTGAACTTCCAGAATGTTCAATCTGTGGTAACCGTCTTCACCTACATACCCCTGGTGTCCTCTTGCTTTTTGATCTCCACCGCTACAGAAAGCCCATTTACCATCCTTGCTTGAAGGCCCTTCCCCAGATAGCAATACGCATCCAATGGAAGTATCTTCATGAGCATCATGAAAAGCATCCAGTAATTCTGAAGTGGTCTTTGGCCTGAAAGCATTGCGAACATCTGGTCGGTTAAAAGCGATCCTGGCCACGCCATTAGATTTCTTATAGGTGATATCCTCGTATTCTTTTGCTGTTTTCCAGTCGATTTTAGACATGATAATTTATTTTAAAGTAAAAATAGAGCTTTCTGGTCATTTCAGAAAGCTCAATAAAAATAGCCTGACTATTTAAGGCAGGCCTAAAATTAATGAACAGTGTTTACTGCATATATTTGGCCATTAATGGCTGTAATTCCATACCCCAGGCCTGTCCTATTTCCATTCCTTTTTTAATAAGTTCCGGAGTGATAGCCACCATCTTTTTACCTACAGGAGTATCGTAAAAAGCCAAAATCTTATCGAGTTCCTGTTCAGTAAAACTTTCAGTGTATACAGTAGCCATTTTTAAATAAAGATCCTGCGTACTTGCTGTTAATTCTTTTTTAAAGGCATCGCGATTTTCTTCAGGGATCATTTTTACGATAGGTTCAGTCATGATGTCAAATTGCTGACCAGCGGTTAATTTGATTAATTTCACCGCTTTATCTTCAAGGGTGTTCCCCTGCTGAGCGAATGAACTTAAGCCAATTACCAGGAAGCTAAGGCTAAGAATAATTTTTTTCATAATAGATTATAAATTGAAAAGTTCCCGACGAAAATACGAATACCCAGCAAAAGGTTTCAGGAAAAATATCATTATCCATACATACGAAGAGCTTCAGAGTGTCTTACTTTCTAATTGCTACAATAAAAAACTGCCAGTTAAACTTAATTCAACTGGCAGTTTAAAAGTTAAATGTGAATCCTAATTATTCTGCATCCCACCAAACCGGGGTTACCGGAGTTTCCTGGTATTGTTGAACAACCTCTCCATTTCTATTGATCTCTGTTGAAGGATAGGTAGCACGTCTAAACCACTGACCCTCAAAATCACCGGTTCCGTCTTCTTCCTCCCTTATAGTTAGGCCTGTAAATACTTCATCTGAAAAGTCATAACGTCTATAATCCACGAAGGTTTCAGGATTCAAAAAGTTATGAATATACTTTTCTTTCATGATGTGATGCAACATTAAATTATCTACACCCACGTCTACCACAGGGTCACTCAGATATTCCGATCCATCTACTCCATATTTAGCCATACTAGCCCTGATCCCTTCCAGGTATGCTTCATATCCCGCCGGAGTAGTTCCAGCGCTAGTGGTGGTTCCTCCATTGGCAAGGAATTCTGCTTCTGCCTTAATGAACTGTGCTTCGGCATAAGTAATTACAACTATTGGGGCATCTACCCTGGTATAGTATCCTCCGTTTACAAATTGAACATTACCCGGGGTTCCGTCTGGGGAATCTCCTCCACCTCCACTTACATAGCCCTTCCATTCGGTATCTTCTGCATTATCTATAGTACCGAAAACTGGTAAACGAGGATCTATTTCCAGGTCTCCGCTTTCGAAGGGATAATAATCACCATTCATACTACTCACTATCTGGCTGGCAAGATCATTATGAAAGTTCCCGGTATTTCTGGATAGAATCTCAAGGGAATATCTTGGGTTGATAGACCTGTCATCATAGAACATCTGGAAATCATCCTCGTTCGAAGAAAATCCATTCTCTATACTGGCCAGGACTTCATTTGGAGAAACCACACCCTTTTGAACCAGGTGTAACTGGTAACGAGCTTTTAAAGTATAAGCTGCCCTTAACCACTGGTCTGTATTTCCACCATAAATAAGATCTTCACTTCCTATATTCACGTTGGATTCATCAGGAGCCTCCAAAGCCAATATCGCTCCATCTAATAATGAGAAGATCTCAGTATATACATCTTGCTGGGCATCGAAATCTGGAAAAAGATTATCATCTCCCATAGAAGCTTCAGATAAGGGTATGTAATCCCAGGTATCTGTAGCGATGCCAATATTCATTGCTTTCAAAATATCTGCAACCGCCGAATAATGACTGGCGCCAGATTCTGCAGCCTTTTCTTTGATCACTTCAATATTTGGCAAGGCATATAAATATACATCTGCCCAAAGTCCTGCTGCGGTAGTTTCACCAGAGGCAGTCCCCCCCTGTCCTACAAAATTCTGAACATAATTACCAAAAGTGAGCTCTGCAGAATATTGTCCTTCCACCGTATGAAATATTACCGGTGCCAGGAGGTCATTTATCCTAAGTTGTTCCAGGTCTGCTGTTCCGGAAGGCCTGTTCACATCAAAATAGTCATCACTACATGAAAAAACACCAAGTAATAATGCTAAAAAGAAATATTTATTAAATGTTTTCATATTCATTTTTTTTAAAATCCTAATTTAAGTCCCAGTGAATAAGTTTGACCCAATGGAGTGCTTAAACCTGTAAATCCATAAACGTTACTTCCTGCACTATATTGATTCCCCTCGGGATCATATCCATCATAAGGGGTCCATACCAGAATATTCTGACCACTGGCAGAAAGCGAAAGCCTGTCTATTCTAAGGGCATCGAGAATATTTCCTGAAAAGTCATAACCTATTGAGATATTTCGCAGTTTCACCCAGGATGCATCCTGAACTAAAATTTCTGAAGCTCGGTTGTAAGCAGTAGAACTTCTATAATAATTCTGATCTATCAATACCTCCTGTGTATTAGGAACAAAGCCCCCGCTACCATCATCCATTACTCCATCCAGGACCGTCGTTACATCACGGAATTCGGTAATCTTTAGTATACCGTTCCTTAAGGAGTTACGTCTTCCGCTATCATAGATATCTCCGCCTTCCTTCCATTCAAGTAAGAAATCGAAATTAAAACCTTTAAAATTCAATCGGCTTCCTATGGATGCAATGAAATCTGGAAACGCATTACCTACCTTCACTCTTTCATCAAGGTTTATAACAGGCAAACCATTTTCGCCTATATAACGCTGGCCATTTTCGTAGCGCCAGGTATATCCATATAGCGAACCAAGTTCATCCCCGTCTCTTATTTCTGAAGTAACCCCGGCAAATCCGGCATCAGCAAAGACAAGGGCTTCAATATCTTCAGGCAAAGAGATCACCTCACCTTTATTAGTGGAGAAATTAATATAAGTCTCCCAGTTAAGATCATCACTTCTAATGATATCATAAGAAGCTAGCAATTCATGACCTGAAGATTCAAATTCTCCCGCATTCCTGACTATTCCAGACAATCCAGTTGAATAGGCGGTCCCTACAGTAAATATTTGATTCTTAACCGTGGTTTGATAGTAAGCATAGTCAAGTCTTAACCTGTTCTCAAAGAATCTAAGATCGGCCCCGATTTCAAAGGACCGATTTTTTTCTGGTACGATCATAGGATCTCCAACTACAGTATCCCCGCGGTATCCCCCGGTTCCTCCAAACGGAAAGGCCGGATCTGCAGAATAGTAGCTACCTACCTGGCCAAATAAGGGCCCTTTCCCGACTTCGGCCCAGGATGCTCTTAATTTACTGAAAGTAAGAAAATCACTGTCGTCGTCTATAAGATTATGAAAATCGTACGCTAAACTTACCGATGGATAGAAAAATGAACGGTTTTCCTGTGGCAGCGTAGAAACCCAATCGTTCCTTCCCGTAAGAGTTAGAAAAAGTTCGTTTCTAAAATCCATTTTCAATTCTCCGAAAACCCCCACATTTCTAATCTGGGTAATAGTTTTCCCTCCGAAGGTATTAATAGTGTTAGCTATATCATTTATTCCCGGCACATTCAAAGTTTCCCCTCGAATAAAAGAATAGTCCCTTTTTGTATCGGAGATCTGATTACCCACGGTTAAAGATGTACCAAAGTCTTCTGTCCAGTCTTTTTCGAAATTTACCAGTAAGTTGGACTCCAGACCCAGGAAATCATTATTCTGCTCCAGGATAAATCCTCCTACCTGCGACCCCACATCCAGATCTGGTGCAACAAAACGATTTCTTCTATCAGAATAATTATCCACCTGCGCGGCATAGGATATATTCATCCAGTCCTTTGGGGACCAGTTAAGGGAAATGTTCCCTACCCACCGGTTCACTTCATCCAGAAGCGGACTCTTTTCCAAAAGATATCTGGGATTATCAATGATCCCAAACGAATAGTTTCTTTGAGTTCCATCGGGGTTTATATAATCATTTATAGGGAAGGTTCCTGAAAAATAAGAAAGGGAACTAAAAACAGATTTATCCCCTCCGTTTCCTCTCGCACCTCCAGTTTTGGAGTAACTAACCGAGGTATTTATATTAAAATCATCTGTTACCTGATAGCCTGCTTTCATTCTCAGGTTGGTCTTATCATAGTAGGTGTTAGGCAAAACACCTTTTTCGTTATCGTTACCAACAGAAAAGTAATAGTTCAGTTTTTCATTTGCTCCACTAATATTTAAATCTGTTTGAGTGATAATTCCTGTTCTAAAAAGATCATAAGGATCATAAAACCTATCATCGCTAAGATCCACAACTCTTCCATCTCCTAATGTATAAGAATCTTCACTAAACCTTGGTCCCCAGGAGTAAAAGGAAGTTCCTCCCAATCTTGTGAATCCAGTTTCTGTCTCTGGAGTATATAATGTTCTGGGAGCACCACTAAATCCTTCGCGATATGTAGTTTGAAGTTCTGGAGTAGTTACGATATCCCTGAAACTGGTAGAAGCAGAAACATTAACCTGAGCCTTACCCTGTTTACCTTTTTTAGTAGTAAT
>JBFIMP010000137.1:0-6971 GCA_041611635.1 Christiangramia sp. | reverse complement strand
GGTAATATTTTCAATATATTTGGCTTTATAATACCTAACCGTGATAAATTTAATTGGGACATACGAATGCAAAGTCGATGCGAAGGGCCGTTTGATGGTGCCTTCAGCGTTGAAGAAGCAATTAGCTCCCATGATGCAGGACGGTTTTGTTATTAAGCGTGCAGTCTTTCAGAATTGCCTTGAGCTTTACCCGATGGAGGAGTGGAATGTTCTTATGAGCAGAATGAATAAGCTAAACAGGTTCAAAAAAAAGAATGTCGATTTTATAAGAAGATTTACTGCTGGAGTTAAAACCGTGGAGGTTGATACTAATGGCAGGTTGCTTATTCCAAAAGATCTTATTGCATTCGCCGGGATCCAGAAAGAGATTGTGCTTTCTTCTGCTATAAATATAGTGGAGATTTGGGATAAAGATAAATATGAAAATTCCATCGAAAATTCTTCAGATGATGATTTTGCAGATCTGGCTGAAGAGGTGATGGGTAACGATGACTTTGATGGAGTATCATAACCCTGTCCTGCTAAAAGAATCGGTTGATGGTTTAGATATAAAACCTGATGGTGTCTATGTAGATGTGACCTTTGGTGGAGGCGGGCATTCCCGGGAGATTTTAAGAAGGCTCGGGCCTAATGGAAAACTTTATGCTTTCGATCAGGACAAGGATGCTGTAGAGAATAAGATAGAGGATGAACGTTTTACCCTTATCAATGAAAATTTCAGGTTCCTGAAGCGATTTCTGAGATTTTACGGGGTCAAGAAAGTTGACGGTATCCTTGGGGATTTTGGCGTTTCCTCCCATCAGTTCAATGAAGCAGAAAGGGGATTTTCAACCAGGTTCGATGCGAAGCTGGATATGAGAATGAATCAGGGTGATAAGTTGAGTGCTTACGAGGTGATTAATGAATATGGCGAAGAGCAATTAAAAAAAATGTTCTATGAGTATGCTGATCTAAAGAATGCTCCAAAACTGGCTAGAACGATTGTTTCAGAAAGAAAGAATAACCCGATCGAAACCAGTGAACAACTAAATGAATTATTAAAGCCCTTATTGTTTAAAGGGAAAGAAAATAAGATCCTGGCGCAGATCTATCAGGCAATAAGGATAGAGGTAAATCAGGAGATCGAAGTTCTTAAAGAATTTTTGCTGCAAACAGAAGAGATTGTCAAGCCAGATGGAAGGTTGAGTTTGATATCCTATCACTCTCTGGAAGACAGGCTGGTGAAAAGGTATATAAGGAGCGGTTTGTTCGAAGGGGAACCAGAAAAGGATATGTATGGAAATATATCTGTTCCGTTCAAGAAGGTAAACGGATTGATCGTTCCTTCAAAAGAAGAGATTAAGCAGAATAACCGGGCAAGAAGTGCAAAACTAAGAGTAGCGAGAAAGTTATAAATGTCTATGAAAAGAGGTTTTTATAACATACTGAAGGCGAATTTTCTTATAAGCGAAGATGCTGTAAAGAACTGGAGGTTTATCGTGTTTTGTACCATCCTGGCAATTGTAATGATCGCAAGTTCGCATAATGCTGAGAAAAAAGTGCATCAGATCGCAAAACTCAATAAGGAGGTACTGGAGTTGAGGAGTGAGTTTTTGGAAAGGCGATCAAAGTTGATGAGAGTGAAAATGGAATCTACTATTACTGAAAAAATGGTAGAAAAAGGGATAGGGCCTTCAGAGACCCCGCCCAATAAAATAAGAGTGATAATAAAAGATTAACCCCAAAAATGGCTACAACCGAAAAAAGCATCCTGAATCGTATGTATTTCGTGGCTGGCTGTCTCTTTATTTTTGCGATAGCAGTGGGGGTTAAATTGCTTAATATCCAGTTTGTTCATGGTGAACACTACAAAGAACTGGCAGAAGAGCGCACGCTAAAGAACTTCAAAATTCCGGCCAACCGCGGGAATCTATACGATGTAAACGGGAATCTTTTGGCTACCTCGGTACCAAAATACGATGTGAGATTCGATGCGGTAACCGTATCAGATAAGAACTTCGAAGAAAATATAGGTCCATTGTCTGAAAACCTGTCCAGAATGTTGGGGCAGCCTGCATCCCATTATTCACAGAAATTAAGAGCTGCCCGGGCTAATAAACAACGTTATGTGCTAATTGCCAGAAACCTTGGGTATTCAGATTATATGAAAATGAGGGAATTCCCAATGTTTAATCTGGGGGCTTATAGAGGAGGTATGATCACCGAGCAAAGTACCGTTCGTGAGCATCCCCTTGGTAAGATGGGTGAGAGAACCGTTGGTTATGAAAGAAGGGATGAAAATGGATATTTTACCAGGGTAGGCCTTGAAGGTGCTTTTAGCAACTATTTGAGGGGTACAGACGGGCGTAGATTAAAACAAAAGATTGCCAAGGGACAATGGAAACCGATTAGTGATAATAATGAGATGGAGCCGCGGGATGGTTATGATGTGGTTTCTACTATAGATGTGAATATCCAGGATATAGCCCATCATTCATTATTAAAGCAGCTGGAATATTTCGAGGCAGATCATGGAACCGTGGTAGTGATGGAAACTGCAACCGGGGAGATCAAGGCCATGTCTAATCTTGGTAGGACTAAAGAAGGGACTTATTTTGAAAAGAGGAATTATGCGGTTTATGAAGCTCATGAGCCAGGTTCTACTTTTAAACTAATGGCTATGGTCGCCGCTTTGGAAGATAAGGTGATAGATACCAGCCGGGTTATAGATACTGAAAAAGGAGTGGTAAGATATTATGGCAGGCCGGTGAGGGATTCTCATCACGGAGGCTACGGTAAGATCTCTGCCGCCAAGGCCTTTGAGGTTTCTTCAAATACTGCATTTACGAAAATGATCACAGAAGGCTACAAGAGCAATCCTTCAAAATTTGTTGATCGACTTTATTCAATGGGACTTAACCAGAAGATTGGTCTTGAAATCAAGGGTGAGGGATCCCCCCGAATTCCTCACCCACAAGACAAAAGCTGGAATGGTTTGAGCCTGCCCTGGATGGCCTTTGGCTATGGTGTGGCTATAACACCTTTGCAAACTCTTACTTTTTATAACGCCATTGCCAATGATGGTGAGATGATCAAACCGCGGTTTATTAAGGAGGTTAAAGATCGTGACAAGCCTATTATTACCATGGAAAAGCAGGTAATGAACCCTGCGATCTGTTCTGTTGAAACAGCGAAGAAAGTGAGAGCCATGATGAAAAAAACCGTGGAAAGAGGGACGGCTGCTAATATATATACCGAGAACTTTTCTATGGCTGGTAAAACGGGAACCTGCCAGACCGAATACTGGATAGAACCGGGAAGATATATTGCATCTTTTGCGGGTTATTTCCCGGCCGAAAAGCCTAAATATTCTTGTATAGTGGTAATTCATAAGCCGAACCGTAGAAAAGGTTATTACGGGAATATTGTGGCGGCTCCGGTCTTTAAGGATATTGCCAGAAAGATCTATACAGACACTCCGGTGATGGATGAGCTGGAGTCCCTGGAAGTGAACGATGAAGAGGTGAAAACGGATTTCGAAAAATATTATACCAAGATACAGGACGAAAAATTATTGATGCCAGATGTGACCGGAATGCCGGCTATGGATGCTATTTCTATCCTCGAAAATCTTGGCCTGGAGGTAAGGTTGAACGGTAGAGGGGTCGTAAAAAGGCAGTCTGTTTCTGCAGGACAAAAACTTAAGAATAAGCAAACCGTAAAATTGGAATTGAGTTAAATGAAAGTATTAAAGGATATACTTTACAGGGTGAATATGAAGGCGGTGGCCGGTGATACCGGTGTGACTATCAATGATATACATTTCGATTCCAGAAAGGTGAAGCTTAATGATGTCTTTGTGGCCATAAGGGGAACGCAGTCTGATGGACATGACTTTATTAAAAATGCTGAAAATCAGGGTGCTCTTGCCATTGTTTGCGAAAAGATCCCTGAAAATAAAATAAACGGAGTTACCTATATTGAAGTTGAAGATACCAAAAAGGCTCTAGCCTATATTTCTGCAAATTACTTCGACGAGCCTTCTTCAAAATTAAAGCTTGTTGGGGTTACGGGTACGAATGGTAAAACGACCATTGCTACCTTGCTGTATGATCTATTAACAAAAGCAGGATTTAAATGTGGTCTACTTTCTACGGTGAAAGTGATGGTGGGGGCTGAAGAGCACTCTGCAATAAGAACAACGCCAGACTCTATTACCATCAATTCCTATTTAAAGGATATGAACGATGTAGGAGTGGAATTCTGTTTTATGGAAGTAAGTTCACACGGGATAGATCAGCATAGGACTACCGCCTTGAAATTTGAAGGCGGCATATTCACCAACCTTTCTCATGATCATCTGGATTATCACAAGGATTTCGCGGAATACCGTGATGTGAAAAAGCGCTTTTTCGATGAGCTTCCAGCTTCTGCCTTTGCGCTTACCAACGTAGATGATAAGAACGGGCCAATAATGCTTCAAAATACAAAAGCGAAAAAATATACCTATGCTCTTAAGTCTTATGCAGATTACCAGGCGCAGATACTTGAAAATAATTTCACGGGATTACTTTTAAAAATAAAAGGTCAGGAGCTTTGGACCAAATTGATTGGTAGTTTCAATGCCTATAATGTCCTGGCGATCTATGCCACGGCAGATCTTTTGGGGCTTAAAACCATGGAGATCCTGCGCATTATAAGTGAACTGAATTCTGTTAGTGGCAGGTTTCAATATGTGATCTCTAAAAATGATAAGGTAACTGCGATCGTTGATTATGCTCATACGCCAGACGCATTGAAGAATGTGCTGGAAACTATTAACAGCATCCGCACTAAAAATGAAGAGCTTATTACTGTGGTAGGTTGCGGTGGCGACAGGGATACTACTAAAAGGCCGATTATGGGAAATATCGCGTCTGCATTAAGCAGTAAAGTGATTTTCACAAGTGACAATCCCAGGACCGAAGATCCTGAAAAAATCATTGCAGATGTGGAGGCGGGTGTAGAGCCACAGAACTTTAAAAAGACCATGAGTGTTACTAACAGAAAGCAGGCTATTAAAACAGCCTGTCAAATGGCGGGACCTAATGATATTATTCTAATTGCCGGTAAAGGTCATGAGACCTACCAGGAAATAAAAGGAGAGCGATTCGATTTTGATGATCTCAAGATCGTGAACGAATTTTTAAAACAACTGGATAAATAATGCTGTACTACTTCTTTAAATTTCTGGAAGAAGAGTATCAGTTACCGGGAGCGCAGTTGTTTGAATTCCTGTCTTTCAGGTCTGCTATGGCGATTATCTTGTCGCTGGGTATTTCCACGATCTACGGTAAAAGGATCATTAATTATCTAAGAGCAAAACAAATTGGAGAAAGCGTCCGTGACCTGGGCTTAAAGGGTCAGTCTGAAAAAGCCGGAACTCCTACTATGGGGGGGATTATCATTATCGTGGCGACCCTTATTCCGGTATTGCTTTTTGCTAAACTTGAAAATATTTATGTAATCCTTTTGATTGTAACCACAATCTGGATGGGGGTTATTGGGTTTTTGGATGATTATATCAAGACCTTTAAAAAGGATAAGGAAGGTTTAAAAGGGAAATTCAAGGTAATTGGTCAAATTGGTCTTGGATTAATTGTGGGGTGCACCATGTATTTCCATCCTCAGATCACCACCAAGGAGGTAGTGACCAAAACCAATCCAACCGAGAATGTCATCGCTCGTGCCGAGGTTGTAGATATGGGGCCGGAAGTAAAGGACACCAGCACTACTATTCCTTTTGTGAAAAACAATGAATTTGAATATTCTAGTCTTATTAGCTGGATCGACCCCTCATTAGTGAATTATGCCTGGCTTATTTTTATTCCCATTGTGATTTTTATCGTAACGGCTGTTTCTAATGGTGCCAATCTAACCGACGGGATTGACGGTCTGGCCGCGGGTTCTTCAGCGATAATCGTATTAACGCTGGGTATCTTTGCCTGGGTTTCTGGTAATATCATTTTCTCAGACTACCTGAATATTATGTATATCCCACGTTCTGGTGAAATGACCATCTTCATTACGGCTTTTGCGGGTGCTCTGGTTGGTTTTTTATGGTACAATACTTTTCCGGCCCAGGTTTTTATGGGAGATACGGGCAGTTTGACCATTGGAGGGATTATTGCGGTTCTGGCGATCGCCACAAGAAAAGAATTACTGATCCCGCTTTTGTGCGGAATATTTTTAGTTGAAAACCTTTCGGTAGTGATGCAGGTGGGGTGGTTTAAGTTTACCAAACGAAAATACGGCGAGGGCAGGAGGATTTTCCTGATGTCACCATTGCATCACCACTACCAGAAGAAAGGAAAACATGAGAGCAAGATCGTAGTAAGGTTTTGGATCGTTGGAATTTTTTTGGCTATTCTAACCATAGTTACATTGAAGGTTCGATAAGCAGTAGATTGTGGGTAAAAAGATAGCAATACTTGGCGGTGGAGAAAGTGGAATTGGGACAGCGATTCTGGCGAAGAAAAAGGGTTTTGAGATTTTCCTTTCAGATAAGGGAAAGATCAAGGATAAATACAAGGAAGTTCTTAAACATATTGAGATCGATTGGGAAGATGAAAAGCATACCGAGTCGAAGATCTTCGATGCAGACATAGTGATGAAGAGTCCTGGTATTCCTGATACTGCGCCAATGATAATGCAATTGAGAGAAAAGGGAATTCCGGTGATTTCAGAGATTGAGTTCGCTTCATGGTTTTCTGAAGTTCCGGTAATTGGAATTACTGGGAGCAACGGTAAAACTACGGTGACCAGCCTTGTGCAGCATCTGTTGAAAGAAGGAGGAGTGGATTCCGCAATGGGTGGGAATATAGGGAATAGTTATGCCAAACTGGTGGCTGAAGAAACCCATGACTGGCATGTGTTGGAGATAAGTAGTTTTCAGTTGGATGGGATCGTGGATTTTAGACCACACATAGCGATCCTTACGAATATCACTCCAG
>JBFIMP010000136.1:0-6979 GCA_041611635.1 Christiangramia sp. | reverse complement strand
ATATGGAAGATTTCTTATTTAGCCGGGATGAATCTCATCATGTTTTCAATGAAAATATCGATTTGTCACTATAATCGGTAGTTCATCCATAAACAGAAAGCCCTGCGGTTGCAGGGCTTTTTAATTTCATGATTTCAGAAAATCCAGTAAGATTTTATTAAATTCAGCTGTATGAGTTAGTACCAAACCCTGTGGTGCCTGTTCGATTAATAGAAGCTACTTTAAAAAGTAATTAACTAGTACATAGAGAATTTTGTGAAATTTTCACATGATCTCGATACTTCCTTTACCTTCACGTATCACTTCTGGCTCTTGAGTAGTTAGATCTATTACTGTTGAAGGTATGTTATCCCCATACCCGCCATCGATGACAATATCTACTAAATGATCCCATTTTTCCCTGATAAGTTCAGGATCGGTAGAATATTCCAGCACTTCATCCTCATCCCTGATAGATGTAGATACTATTGGGTTTCCTAAGCCCTCCACAATAGCCCTGCAAATATTGTTATCTGGAACCCGGATCCCGACCGTTTTTTTCTTTTTAAAAACATTCGGAAGGTTGTTCCCACCGGGTAAAATAAAAGTGTAAGGACCTGGAAGGCATCTTTTAAGGATCTTAAACGTCGCCGAATCTATTTGTTTCACGTAATCTGAGAGATTACTCAGGTCCTCGCAAACGAAGGAAAAATTCGATTTCTCGAGCTTTACATTTTTGATCTGCGCGATCTTTTCAAGCGCAGCAACATTGGTAATATCACAGCCAAGGCCGTAAATGGTATCTGTAGGATAAATAATCAGTCCCCCTTTTTTAAGGATATCTACTACTTTATTAATATGTTTTGGAGCCGGGTTCTCATCATAAATTCTTAGTAATTCAGCCATAATTTTTTCTTTAAAACCTATTAATAATTATAAAATTTGAAGTTTGCTACAGATGGTTATTTTTTAATCTGCCTTTTCAACTTCACTTTCTAATTTCAGCACTTTGCTGCCGTCTTCCTGTTCAATATATAAAGCTTTCTCTCCTTCCTCACCTTTCCGAGTGATCTCGCTACCATCGATCTTCTTGGTAACTTCTTTGGTATATGTTGAAATCACCTTACCAGTGGCCGTTCCATTTCCCCAATTCCATTTTACTTTACTTCCTTCTCTTATCATATTTTTTCTTTTCAATTTAAAGAATATTCAGCGATCTTTTTCCCTTAAAGCCGTTGACGGGTCGTTTTTTACATCATTTTTAACAAAATGCCCTTGGCCTGGGGTAAATTGAAGCAGAAATAATAAGTTGTAAAGTTTAAATGAAAACGTAATTAAAAAACTAAGGCATAAAAAAAGAGACCCAGAAGGTCTCTCCAAAAAGTTTTTTTGTTTGATTTTTAAAAATCAGATGTATGTAGGGATGATCTAATTCTCTACGCTAATATATGTAATTTATACACTTAAATACAAATTATTTTTACGATAACACTTTCAACTTGGCAAAACGCAAAAGAAGCTTCTTAATACCTCCTTGCTGGAAATCTATTTCAGCCTTTTTATCCTGGCCAACACCCTCGATCTTAAGCACTTTACCTTTACCAAATCTTAGATGCTCCACTTCATTCCCTTCAGAAAGCTCAATGGTATTTCTGGCTTTTTCAGGTTCGGGGGAAGCCGGTTTTAGTTTACGCAATTTGCGCAATTGCTCCTGAGACGGCTTATGAGCCGGTGGCGGAGTTCCGCTTTTTGGTTTGGTCTGCCTTAATTTACTCTTATCAATCTCATCCCCAAAGATATCGGTATTTATAAGAGGCTTGTATTTATAATCATCCTGCGGTACCATTAATTCCAGATATTGATCATCGATCTCCTCGATGAATCTACTTGGCTCGGCATCAACAAGTTTCCCCCATCTATAACGTGATAAGGTATAGGTTAGATATGCCTGTTTTTCGGCGCGAGTTAGAGCTACATAAAACAACCTTCTCTCCTCTTCCAGTTCACTTCTGGTATTCATACTCATGGCAGAAGGAAAAAGATCCTCTTCCATCCCAACTATGTATACATAAGGAAATTCAAGTCCTTTCGCCAGGTGAATGGTCATTAAAGCCACCCGGTCATCGTCTCCGGTATCGTTATCCAGATCGGTCGCCAGGGCTACATCTTCCAGAAATTCTGCCAGAGAACCGGTGGTATTTGCAATTTCCCGTTGTCCTTCTACGAAATCGCGGATACCATTAAGTAATTCTTCAATATTTTCAATTCTGGCAATACCTTCTGGTGTTCCATCTTTTTTAAGCTCCTGGACCAAACCGGTCTTTTTGGTAACGGTTTCTGCTACCTGAAAAGCATCACTTGTTTCGTTCATGATCGCAAAACTCTTGATCATGTTCACAAAATTCTCAAGTTTGGTCTGGGTTCCACGATTGATATTAAGATTAAGATTTTTGATATTCTCAATAACCTCAAAAATAGACCTGTTATGTTCTTTAGCTGCTATTGCCAGCCTGTCCATAGTGGTCATCCCAATCCCACGAGAAGGATAATTGATTACCCTCTTTAAAGCTTCCTCATCTTTAGGGTTCAGAATAAGCCTTAAATAAGAAAGCACATCCTTGATCTCCTTTCTCTGGTAGAAAGATAGTCCACCATAGATTCTATATGGGATATCCTTTTTCCGAAGGGCATCCTCCATCGCCCTACTCTGGGCGTTGGTTCTGTAAAGGATCGCAAAATCACCATTGTTAAGTTGGTGCTGCATCTTATTCTCGAATATAGAACTTGCCACGTATCTTCCTTCTTCCCCATCGGTAAGCAAACGGTTCACCACGATTTTGGGACCATCATCATTTGCCGTCCAAACCACCTTATCAAGTTTGGTCTGGTTCTTATCAATAATAGAGTTGGCAGCGCTTACGATATTCTTGGTTGAGCGATAATTCTGCTCCAGCCTGTACATTTGCACATTATCATAATCTTTCTGGAAGTTCAGAATGTTATTAATATTCGCTCCACGGAAGGCGTAGATACTTTGAGCATCATCTCCCACTACACATATATTCTGAAATTTATCTGAAAGCGCACGAACAATAAGATACTGCGAGTGGTTTGTATCCTGATACTCATCCACCAGAATGTATTTAAACCTGCTTTGATATTTATGAAGTACTTCTGGAAAACGGTTCAGCAATTCATTGGTCTTGAGCAGTAAATCATCAAAATCCATCGCACCTGCCTTAAAACAACGATCTACATATTCTTTGTAGATCTCACCTAAGCGCGGCTTCTTAGACATGGCATCTGCTTCCTGAAGTTCCCCGTTCTGGAAATAGGCCTTCACCGTGATCAGGCTGTTTTTATAAGACGAAATCCGGTTATAGACCTGCTTATATTTATAAACGTCCTTATCCAGCCTCATATCCTTAATGATCGCCCTGATCACCGAATGGGAGTCCTGGGTATCATAGATCGTGAAATTAGAAGGATAACCAAGCTTATCTGCCTCGAACCTCAGGATCTTGGCAAAAACCGAATGGAAGGTTCCCATCCACAGATTCTTGGCTTCGCTACTTCCCACGATCTGGGAAATACGATGCTTCATTTCCCTCGCCGCTTTATTAGTAAAAGTTAGCGCGAGAATGTTAAAAGCGTCCACACCCTGATTCATCAGGTAGGCGATCCTAAAAGTAAGCACCCTGGTTTTACCGGAACCCGCTCCGGCAATTACGATCATAGGCCCGTCTTTCTGCAGCACCGGAGCCCTCTGTGCGTCATTTAATCCAGCTAAATAAGCTTCCAAATTTTCTCCGTTTTTAAAAGCTGAAAGGTAACTAAAATGCTTAAAAAAGGAAACCTGAAGCCTGCCGTTTTTTAAACATTTGCTAACGCAGACCGGCCAGTCTATTATATTTTAATATCTTTAATTTCCTTAAATGCTACTTTGTTTAAACGGCTATGAAAAAAACACTTTTCCTGCTCTTTGTTTTAATTTCCTTGAATACTTTCTCCCAGGATTTAATGCAAGGCGAGGTTGTCCCGGCTTACGGGAAAACCTACCCTATTGAAAAACCGGAATTCAAAACCGATACCACCTCAGTCTTGAAAGTCGTTTTTGATGTGAATAGAAGTTTTAATGAAGCTGAACCAAATAAACTGATCGAAACAGCGGCGAGATACCTCAATATGCATGCGCACGCCGGGGTTGATCCCAGTAATATGTATGTAGCGATAGTTTTACATGGAAAGGCTGTTCAGGATGCCTTAAACGACGACTCTTATAAAAGCAAATTTCCAGGGGTGGCTTCGAATCCTAACCTGCCGCTGCTCAAAGCACTTTCAGAAAAGGGAGTGGAGATAATAATTTGTGGTCAAAGCGCCACCCATTATGAGGTAACCCGTAAAAACACAGACGAACATACCAAGTTCGCCTTATCAGCCATGACTGCCTTGGTCCAGCTACAGAATGATAATTACAGACTTATTAATTTTTAAAATCAAACTATGAAGCTCAAATTACTAATACTTTCTTTATTCATTGGAGGAGCGAGTTACTCTCAGACTTCCATCGCAGATAAGGAATTCAATGACATTGAAGATAAAGTGATCGAATGGCGCAGGGATTTTCATGAGCATCCTGAACTTTCCAACCGTGAATTTGAAACAGCCGAAAAGATTGCGGCACACCTAAACTCTCTTGGCATAGAAACCAAGACCGGTATTGCCAAAACAGGTGTCGTGGGAATTTTAAAAGGAGATAATCCCGGGAAAGTAGTAGCTCTTAGAGCAGATATAGATGCTTTACCGGTTACCGAAAAGAATGACTTGCCTTTCAAATCTGAGGTTAAAACAGAATTCCTTGGGTCCAAGACCGGGGTGATGCACGCTTGCGGCCATGACACCCACACCGCAATTCTTATGGGAGTGGCCAAGATACTTTCAGAAAATAAGGACAAAATAAATGGTACGGTTAAATTCATCTTTCAACCGGCAGAAGAAGGACCACCACCGGGTGAAGAAGGCGGGGCTAAATTAATGATCAAGGAAGGAGTTTTAAAGAATCCAGATGTAGATGCCATTTTTGGATTGCACATTAATGCGGCTACTCCGGTTGGAACCATAAAGTACAAACCCGAGGGCACCATGGCTGCTGTGGAAAGATTTGTGATAAATGTTCAGGGGAAACAGGCCCATGGCTCAGCACCCTGGAGCGGAATTGACCCGATATTGATCTCTGCCAAAATCATTGACGGACTTCAAACTATCATAAGCCGGAATGCTGAACTAACCGAATCTGCATCGGTGATCACCGTTGGAAAGATCACCAGCGGAGTAAGATTCAATATTATCCCGGAAACTGCCGAAATGATAGGAACGGTTAGAACTTTAGATCCTGCGAACAAAGAGTTGATTATTAAACGAATGAACGAAATAGTACCGGCGATTGCGAAGGCCTATGGAGGAAACGCCAGCATTGAATTTCAAAATAATACGGCGATTACTTTTAATGATCCAGAATTAACCGGGCAAATGCTTCCCACCCTTGAAAAAGTTGCCGGAGCTGAAAATATAAACCTGATGAAAGCTACTACCGGCGGCGAGGATTTTTCATTCTTTCAGGAGGAAGTTCCGGGTTTCTACTTCTTTTTAGGCGGGATGCCTTTGAATGCTGAAGCTACCAGGCATCATACTCCAGACTTCTATATTGATGAAAGCGGGTTGCTTCTGGGAGTAAAGACCATGACGCAACTAACCCTTGATTATTTAAACCAGGGCTAATGCAGGATATCGCTAATTTTTTAAGCGCGATCCCATGGTGGGGCTGGCTTCTTGCAATCCTGTTAATCATTGCCGTTTCTGATATTTTCTTCAATAAACGGCACACCATAAAGCATAATTTCCCCATTGTGGGCCATATAAGATATTTCCTGGAGAGTATTGGACCAGAATTGCGACAATATATTGTTGCCAATAACCGCGAAGAGCTTCCTTTTAATCGAAGGGAAAGAGGCTGGATATATGCTTCTGCCAAAAATGTGAACAATTATGAAGGTTTTGGAACAGACCAGGATATATTCTCCACACATTACATTTTTATTAATAATGCACTATTACCCTATAAATTGCCGGAAGGGCATCCTAATAAAAAAAATTCAGGTTTAATTCCATGCGCCAAGATCATGGGCGCCTGGAATAGGCGAAAAAGACCTTACCGGCCCGCCTCGGTAATAAATGTATCTGCGATGAGCTATGGTTCTCTTTCTGCAAAAGCCACCGAATCACTTAACATAGGCTGTAAACTTTCTGGCGCTTATCATAATACCGGTGAAGGTGGGTTTTCTCCCTATCACAAAAAGGGAGCAGATGTGGTTTTTCAGATTGGCACCGGCTATTTTGGAGTTCGGGATGAAAACGGTAATTTCTCTATGGAGAAGCTTGTGAAATTGGTGGAGGAAAATCCGGAGATCCGCGCCATAGAATTAAAATTATCCCAGGGAGCAAAACCAGGAAAAGGAGGAGTATTACCTGCCGCAAAAATATCAAAAGAGATCTCTGAAATTCGCGGGGTACCCATGGGAAAAGATGTGGTTTCACCTCCCTATCATTCCACATTTGATGATGTTGAGGGCATGATAGATTTTGTCGAATCTATCGCCAATGCTACTGGTTTACCTACCGGCATAAAATCTGCGGTTGGACAGTTAAAGGACTGGGAAAAAGTTGCCAGGATCATGCAGGAAAAAGACCATGGCCCAGACTTTATTTCGATAGATGGTGGTGAAGGTGGTACTGGTGCTGCGCCCCCTAGTTTTGCAGACCATGTTTCCCTCCCGTGGATCTACGCTTTCACCGATGTATATAAGATCTTTCAGAAGTATAAATTAACAGAAAGAATTGTGTTCGTAGCTGCCGGAAAATTAGGCTTTCCTGCCAAAGCCGCCATGGCATTTGCTTTAGGAGCAGATGTGATCAATGTTGCGCGTGAAGCTATGATGAGTAT
>JBFIMP010000135.1:0-7033 GCA_041611635.1 Christiangramia sp. | reverse complement strand
CTTTACATTGGGAAAACACTGTAGTTTTATTTGATATATTATATCAAAGAACGATTTCTAAAGTCGCTGTCTAACCGCTTCGTATAAAAAGGCTCCACACGCAACAGAGACATTCAATGATGCTATACTTCCTAGCATGGGTAACTTTGCTTTGTGATCTGCCAGTTTTAGAATAGATGGGGAAACTCCTTTTTCTTCACTTCCCATAATAATGGCAACAGGTTGTTTCAGGTTGAGATCATAAACCGTCTCGTTGGTCTTTTCGGTAGCAGCAACGGTTTTAATGTCATATGTCTGAAGGTGGAAAAGTGCATCTTTAATATGGTTTACCTTGCAGATTGGAATTTTAAACGCTGCTCCGGCAGAGGTCTTGATGGCATCGGCGTTGATAGGGGCCGAACCTTTTTCAGGAATGATAATTCCGGTTACTCCACAACATTCTGCGGTCCTTATGATGGCTCCCAAGTTGCGTACATCTGTAAGACCGTCTAATAATAAGAATAGGGGAGTTGTAGAGGAAGTTTGTGAGTCTTCTACTAATTTCTCTAGACCTATAAAAGTAATCGGAGAGATGTTGGCAACCACGCCCTGGTGATTTCCCTTGCTTAGTTTGTTTAGTTTTTCAACCGGAACATAGGAAATAGGAGTATTTGCGTTTTTAATATGCCTGTTCAATTCCTGAAAGAGGGGGCCAGATAATCCTTTTTGAATAAAGATTTTTTCTATCGATTTTCCACTTTCGATGGCTTCTATTACTGCTCTTATTCCAAAAATCCTTGTTGCTTTTTCCATGATTGAAATGAAATTTATTTTCAGGTCTCAAAGCTAGTGCATCTGGATTGAATTTAATGCAAATCTGATTTTAAATATAAAGTATAAAATATAAAGTATAAAAAAACCATCCCGTTAAGGATGGTTTTTGATTGTAAAGTCTAATTGATTAATTAGATGGGAATACCCAAATATCATCATCTAATAGATGCCCTCCCTGAGCGTCTATAGCTGCCTGATATGCATCAGGATTAGCCTGTCTTTCAGAGATAGGATATAATAATCTTCGTGGAACAATTCCAGATGGGTTCAAACCATTTTCTCCGTTTGGATTTGGAGTAATGTCAGGGAAACCTGTTCTTCTATAATCATTCCATACCTGGATTGGTGCCTGACCATACATGGCCTTATATTTTTCTACAATAATTGTTTCGATATCAACATCGCCGATAGCATCGATATAAGCATTGATGTTACCTGTAGAAATACCAAGATATTGCATGTTGGCACGGATTGCTTCAAATAAAGCTTCGCTAGCATCTCCTCCAGTTCTTTCAAGAGCTTCTGCCTCAATAAACTTCAACTCTGAGTAGCTTATTACAGGAGATGGACTATTAAGTTGCGCCCAGAATAAATTTGGGTTACTAGATCTAAAGTATAAGAAATTGTTTCCATCGTCTGGTACCATATAAAGATCCATTCTTGGGTCTCCCATCATTAAGTCTGCAAAATACTCTCCAATTATCATCGTATTTGGTCTTTGGAAACCAAATAAGGCAAGTGGATGTCCACCATTTTGAGAATTCTCCCATATGAAATCAAGTTGATCTCCATTGCTATCCAGAGCCATTTGTGCTTCAGCAAGGGCTAATTGAGCTGCATCACTTTTCACACTTGTTTGCTGAATGTAAAAACGTGCTTTTAACGCGTGAGCAGTAGCTATCCATTCATCTGTGCTACCTCCAATTAGATCACCCTGAATCCCGCTAGGATCATCAGCCTGAAGATCAGTGATCGCCTCAGAAAGTAAATTTTGAAGAACACCGTATAGTTCTTCCTGATCATCATATTTAGGTGTTAAGTTTGCGTCACCCAAAAATGCCTCAGAATAAGGTACATCACCCCAGATGTTGGTGGCAATCCCCAGGTTTATAGCCATGTATATTTTGGCAAGACCTCTTGTGTTAGGGGCATCAGTTTGAGTTGCTCGATCTATAATATCAGCCGCATCTCTCATGGAACCGGTATACAATCCAAAATCCCAAGGGTTGTTAGTGTCATTCTCACCAATAACGTAGGAGGTGTATTGAAGCTGCTGAGCGTCAAATCCTTGCCATTGTTGCATGATAATTCCACCATAGCGGCCTAAAACGGCACCTATATTTCTATGGGTTTGAGTTTGCATAGCTGGAACAATAGCTACTAAAGGAACGCTTTCCCCACCAGGCCTAGTTGGGTCCTGGTTTACGTCCTCATAATCACAGGACACCAGAAGTGTCAAACTGAATAAGACTGTGAAAAATACTGTTGTTATTTTATATAATTTCATATTGCCCGTTGATTAAAAATTAAGTTTTACTGTTAATGCATAACTTTTGGTGTTTGGCTGGTTGAAGTAATCCAAGCCTATTCCGTTAGAAGATCCGGTCAGGTTTGTTTCTGGGTCAATTCCAGGATAATCTGTTACTAGGAACAGGTTCCTTGCCGAGGCCGTGAAAGACCCACTGCTAAGAAACGAATTTTCGGTTATTGAGGATGGTAACCTATAGGTTAAAGAAGCCTCTCTAAGTCTGAACCATGAAGAGTCATAAATATAATCTTCTGAAACTCCACCAAAACCGTATCGTATCCATCTGTTTGCTCCAAGTCCTCCGGCAGGATCAGCCAGGGCTACTTGCTGAGTGTTAGGTTGTCCTGTATTTGCATTTACTCCATCAAATACAAAATCTGTTATTTCTCTCTGTTCTGCAGTTGTTTGAGAAGTACCGAAATAATCTAATATTCCACAGGTACCACACCATACGTCACCACCTTCGCGAACGTCTATTAAAGCCGATACCGAGAAATTACCGAAAGAAAAAGTGTTTCTTACACCTACCGTGAAATCTGGGATTGGATCTCCTATAACCCCATCTTGTGGATCAACTAGAGGGAAACCATTGTCACCAATTAACACATCTCCATTTTCATTTCTTGCGTATCTAGATCCAAAAATTGCACCATAAGATTCACCTGGTAAAACTCTTGAAGAAGTTGAAGTAAATCCTGCTAGCGTAATAGACTCTACATTTTCAGCTAATTCCTCTACCACGTTGTCGTAAGCAGAAAAGTTTGCATCTATATCCCAGCTGAAACCTGGGGTATCAATAGGTTTAATACCTAGTAGGGCTTCCCATCCTTTATTAGAAATTACCCCGGCATTTACTACCCTGGAAGTAAATCCAGTAACGGCTGGCTGATCTACTGCTATAATTTGATCTTCTGTCTCCTTATCGTAATAAGTTACGTCTAATTTTAGTCTGGAGTTCCAGAATCTAAATTCAGCACCCACTTCAAATTCTCTTGTAACCTCAGGACGAATTCCTGGATTTCCTTGTTGTGCAGATCTTTCGAAGGCTACCGTAGAAAAGATAGGGAATTGATTCGAATCTATAAATCCATCACCGCCAGAAGTAGCTGCGTTGTAATAGGTAAGGGTAGAATAAATTGGCGCATCATTACCAGTTTTACCATAAGAACCTCTTAATTTTCCGTAATCCATAAAGCTACTATCAAATAGTTCAGAGAAAACAAATGAAGCACCAAAACTATAAGATTGGAAGTTGTTATCGTTCTCTGGCAGAGTCGACGACCAGTCATTTCTAAAAGCAGCGTTAAGGAATAACGTTTCGTTTATCCCGAATTTAGCCTCAGAAAGGAATGCATCTAGATGTCTTCTGCTAAGACTTTCAGAAGGGTTCTGAGTTGCTGTATTGGATAAATTGTAGAATCCAGGTATAGTCATTCCAAGACCTAAAACATCTCTGAAAAGCGTCTCAGTTCTGAATCCATCGTAACCAACAATACCATTAAAGGTTATATTATCTGAAATATTCTTGTCAAATAACATCAATAATTGAGTGTTGATGTCCTCGTTAAAGATACTTAGATCGAAAACTTGTCCCTGTGGGTTTGAAGCACTATTGATGTCTATACCTTGTTTACGTACATCTGAATATTGATCATAACCATAAGATCCTTTCAGGGTACCCCAGTCAAATGGCTTGTATTCGAATGATAGACGACCAATGAAACGTTTTACATCATCTGTAGAAGGGTTTTTGGCAACAGTCCAATATGGGTTGTCATAAACTCCTGCACGGTAACTTCTTTGTCTTCCATCTGGTAATTGGTATGTAGAAGGCTCATCTGCAGCATCTCTACCGCTTAAACCATTCCCGTTGTCGAAGGTAGGCGTGGTTCTAAGTAATCCTAACATAATACCTGATACGTTTGAACCTCTTTGTACTCTACGTCCACCTGAAGTCACATAGTTACCACTGGCAGAAACTTCGAAATCTTCTCTTAAAGAAGCAGTTACATCTGCTCTAAAAGATCTTCTGTTAAATTCTTCAGTTGGAGCAACACCTGTTTGGTTTAATTTTCCTCCTGAGATATAATATTTTACTTTTTCTGAACCACCTCTAACTGATACGTTTTGCTCGTTAAGTACTCCGGTAACAAAAAAGTCTTTTTGATCAAAAGCTCTAGCAGGAGTTCCGTCCCCCTGTCCTTCTGGAACCAGTCTTCCAAAACGGTTGTATGGGTAAGAAGTATCTCCATCATATTCTAATGCGTCGATTCTTGGTCCCCAGCTAAAACCTTCGAAAGTTTCAGGTCCTCTGTAAGTAGGCACTCCTCCTACAGGTCTACCTTGAGCATATTCGCTTTGTAGATCAGGTAACTGGTTAACTTCACTAAATTGTAAAGTTGAAGATACGCTCACAGTTGGAGCTCCAGTTTGCCCTTTTTTAGTGGTTATAATTACAACTCCATTAGCAGCTCTTAAACCATATAAAGTTTGCGCAGCTGTACCCTTTAAGATATCAATGGATGCAATGTCATTTTGATTAATGTCAATAGCTCTGTTTGATTGATCTACCGAGCCTACACCATTTCCAGAACTCGAGTTATCAATTGGCACACCATCAACTATGAATAATGGGCTATTTGATCTGTTAATAGAGGTGTTACCCCTAATCCTGATGTTTGATGATGCTCCAACCGAACCGGAAGAGCTAACAACATTTACACCAGCCGCCTTGGAAGAAAGTGAGTTAACAAGGTTGGTTTCACCTGTATTTTCAATTTCTTCTGCGGTCACTCCCTCAACAGCATAGGTAACCGATCTTGGGGTGGCTGTTACTCCCAATGCAGTTACGACTACTTCCTCGAGCTGAGCTGCATCGGCCGCCATAGTTACATCTATTCGATTTGAGGATCCCACCGTAACCTCAGTGGTTTCAAGTCCTACGAAAGAGAAAGACAAAATATCTCCCATTTCTGCTTCAATGGAATAGTTACCATCAAAGTCTGTTTGAGTACCTGTAGAGGTCCCTTTAATTAAAACGTTAACCCCTGGCAGCGGCAGACCATCCTCGTCTGTCACTGTACCGGAGATCGTTTGCTCTTGTGCCAAAGTAATTTGCACTACAAACGCCAGTAATAGCGTTAAAATACTACTAAATTTTGCTTTCATATTTGAATTTGTTTGAATTAGCCAGCGCCAAAAATGCCAAAAATTTGCTAATCATCAATGAAAAAAATGTTAAATAAATAGTGTTTTGTATTTTTTTCTAATTATTTATTTGCCTTTTAAGTCTGGAAGGTGTAAGAATCTTAATAATTACAACCCTTAATTAAGAAATAATAAAAAACAAGAGCTTATAATTAGAATGCCTTAATATTTTACGGGTATTTAGTTCTATTCTATTGATTTTGGGATGGGCTGTTGTTTTATAAAAAAAAAGCTACCCGATTTAGGCGGCTTTTCTGAGTATAACGAGTGAGTTCAAATAATACCTTTATAAATGGGGGCGTTAAAAAATAATATTGCTCATCCTTAAAGATTGTGATAAAAATCTGCAATTAATAATAAATCTTCTGCAGATTTAATTTCAATTTCATTTGAATCCATATAGTCTGATATTGCATCCTTTCTCTCTTTGAAAACTTTTAAAAGGCTGCGGGTATTCAATTTTACCTTTTCATATTTATTCTTCTTATTTAAAATGTAGTAATCTTTCTCTAGTTTGTATTCTGCATTTAACGTGTTGTCTTTGCTGGACATCCAGCCATTAGCGTTTGGGTCTTTCAACTCTTTCTTGTATTCAATTATTACTAGTCTGGAGGGTGCTTTTACAATTTGATAATACTTTGTTAGCTTTTGAGATTTTTCAAATTGCTCCCCGCTAATTTTTGAGAATAAAAGGTCTTTATTTTCAGTTTTTAGAATAAATCCAGACATGGAATCATCGAGTAATTTCATAATCTTATTTGAGCCTGGAACTTTATAGACAAGGTTATTACCATGAATATCATAATTTAAAAGCGGTGGTCTTGTCCTTAATTCTTTTTTTATTAGAATAATTAACTTAATAACCGTCCTTGGGCTAAAAAAATGATTCTTGTATTTCAATCCTCGTAATTCCTAAAAATTAGATAGGTCATTAATTTTTTTAGGTTGTTTTGGTACGGACTAAATATCGCGGAAATATTATAAAATCTACAGTTACTCTGTTAACTGTAATAATTAAATGAATTTAAGTTGGGGTATAAAAAAACCACCCGGTTAGGGGTGGTTCGTTATTTAGATTAGTTGATTACGTTTAGTCAACATCCCAGAAAAGTCTGCTAAAAATTGTATCACCATTATCTAGTCCTTCTACTGCGCTAGCTCTGTTTTCTCCATTTAATGTTTGAAGAATAACAGGGTATCTTAATCTTGCAGGAAGGTCTGTAGCGCCTTGTACACCCGAGATGAACTCATAAGTATCTGCTGATGTTTCAGCAGCTTGAACCGGAGGTAGTGTATAGGTTTCTCCTGGTAAAAATAATATAGAAGTGTCTGGGAAACCTGTTCTTCTGTATTCTGCATAAGCCTGATGTGCTTGCATATATAGAGCAACATATTTTTGAGTGATTACGGTTTCTTCTGATGCTGCAGGAAGATCCGCGATAAAAGAATCAATATCTCCGCTATCTACACCCCATTTTTCCATTG